>CAVKYA010000094.1:0-8220 GCA_963660255.1 Bacteroidaceae bacterium
GACCGGGTTCACGGGAGAGTCTATGGCAGTGTCGGTCATCTGCCAGGAACTTTCGGCAGTGAAAGAGGAAATATACACTCCCCGAAACGAGCTTACTCTCGACAACATCTCCGAACTCAGCAGCGGGGCTTCTGTTGACCGCTTCTACATCGAGCAGGCTCCGGGTTCGGCCCTCGTTATGATGGACGCGCACTCGGTCAACAGCGGATATATCGCCGGAATCAGCGGCAAGTTCAAGGACGTGCCGGACTCCTATCTTGCGGGCAGGGTCTATTTCCCTGTGCGGTGCAACGGACGGAGCAAATGGGCTATCGGCCTGTATGAGCTTTTCATCCACAAGGCGAAGACTTACACTGAGTGGAGTCTCTCCGGACGCTATGGAACCTATGATCCGGACTTCTCAGTATTCTCAACCTCCGCAATGGTGAATTTCTAATGATAAGCATACTAAGAATATGATTACCTCAATATCAAACAACATAGGCATAGCACAGGTCTCTTTTAAGGTCTACCAGAAGGAGAACCTCACCATTCTCAATGGGCAGTTCGAGGTTGACCCGACATCTGAGGCGTGGAAAAATGCGGATGAGATTGTATTTGAGTTTGAGTCTCTTCTGATGCGCAAGTCCGCGGACACCTGCGTCTATCTTATAGACTCGCGGCCTTTCACTGATGACGAAAAAGCTTTCCGAGGAATGGTTCTCCGGAGTTGGATTTCCGACAACAAGCTACATATCGAGAAGGTGGATACTTTTGACGGATACGGGCCGCTGCGTTTCATTGTATGCTCCGCCTACGCCAAAGGCGGCCAGAGGACGGAGATAGTCTCAGACGGCTTCGTGACGACAGGAATATCCGGCAACTCCGCCAACACCTCACTTGACAAGAAATGCCTGATGGTCAAGGACGGCTATGTGTTCTGTATGTTCGTTTTCAAGAAGTTCGGCACTGACGGTTCCACTCTTGAACAGGCGTTCGACATAACCGGGATGCCTGCGGACGTGGACGTGGCGGTTCCGGTCGTTTACAGCAATGGAGTCATCAACACGAAAGGACATCCGCTCGCGATTGGGCGCATCAGCGGAGGGCATTTCACCTGCACCAATCCCGCCAGCGCCAGCTTCACCGCCAACGAGGGGACATTCCTGCATTTTTTCGCAGTGAGAGACGGAGTGACTGACAGTGCGGACGTTTCCGAATCCTCCGAATAACGAGATAACACCTTATGTTTCACTTTAATACCTTTTCATTATGAAGTATGTACCTTCAATCGCCTTCGACGAAATGTCAGGCTCCGCAAAGGGTGTCACCGCAGCCAAGAGCCGCGGTCGCAAGTACATCCGCAACCGTGGGTACGGCGGCTCGACCCGCACGTCATCCCAGTCTTCCGTAAAGGCTGTGTTCAAACAGCTATCCCAGGCTTGGCAAGGCCTCACCAATGCTCAGATTCTCGCGTGGAACGCCTCGGCCAACTCTGCGCAGGGCAAGTCAGTTCTGGGCACCAAGTCCAAAATCTCCGGAGCGAACCTCTTTATGAGGCTGAACTTCTGGGTTCTCAAGTGCGGCGGCACTATGCTCACCGCTCCTCCGACTCTCTCCGGCGTGGACGCTCCGTCAAGCTGCATCATCGCACTGACCGATGCCGCGCTCAAGTTCACCCTTGACGAAATTCCGGCTTCGACCACGAACCTCAAGCTCATCATCCAGGCTTCCGCACCGCAGAGCAACGGTATCACCCGTGCCTACAGCAAGGCAGTCCAGATCGGTGACGCAAGGACTATCGCAGCCGAGGACTACGACATCAAGTCAGACTACGAGGCGGTCCACGGAGCGGTCAGCGCAGGAGCACCGAAAGTGTTCTTCAAGTACTTCTACGTCAACACCGCCACCGGCGAAAAATCCGGCGATATGTTCGCCTCCGCGAAGCTCGGGGCATAGATCAGTACGGGAGTACTCCCCTATCCTTTACCCCGGTCGGCAGTCAGTCTGTGTCGCTGACCGGGGTATTTATCATAAAATGTTCAACCGCAGGTAACTATACGCTACTTGCTAAAGCAGAAAATAAATGAGAAAAACATTCTTGGCGCTATGCGCATCGGCAGTCCTGCTTGCGGGCAGCTGCACGGAGACATATTCAGCCCGGCCCGAATTTGAAGCGCCGGCCATAAGCACTATTATGGTCAGAGATTCCGCAGCCGTTCAGGAAGCCGCCGTTCCGGCCAATCCACAAGCGCAGACCTATGTCCAGCAGTACAACTACCAGTCTGTCGACCCAGCAGGACGGGATGAGCAGAAACCGCAGACATTCAGTGACATTGTCCTCGAAACATTGCAGGTCTTCATCGCCGTCATCTGCATCCTGTTTCTGGTTTTCCTGTTCTATGCAGGAATCATTGTGGTGTGTGACAAGTTCTACGAGATAGTCAACCGGAAATGACGCAGAGAACCTCCGTGCCGCCATTTTGAAAACTGACGGCGACATCAGAAGTCAAATCGGCTTCGCGGAGGTTCTGCAAAATATCTTCGGAAAGTTCCGCAGAAAAACTTGAAATGTATCGAAAAATGACTAAATTTGAATGTTGAAACTCACGACTGGAATAGTTAGTTTCCAACGGATTACATTCAATGCCGATTAGGTTTCCGTACCTCATTTGTACCGCTAATCACCTAATCATTTGATATACAATAAGTCCTACTTATTGCATCGGGAAATGATATGTTCCAACTATTTTGCATATGATTTCCGTAAAGTGAAGCATCTCTTTTTTAAAAAAAATAATTGTATTTACGCGACAAAAACCTAATTGTAACTTCGCAGCGTAAATTAAATTGTAACACATCGTTATTATGGCTCTACCGTCAGAAAAACTTGCACAATCACTTGCCGTCTTGCGACAGGTTAAAGAGACCAAGAAAAGCACTGTCATCAAGTCAGCAGACATCACAAGAACTCACCTGGAACGTCTGACCGACAATGGCTTTCTTATGTAAGTTCTCAACGGGTGGTATATTCAGTCAGAACCAACCTCACGTTCTGGAGACACTACGGCCTGGTACATTTCCTACTGGAAATTCATTGACGAATATGTCCGTGAGAAACTCGGCGACGACTGGTGCATTTCGCCGGAAATCTCATTGGATATCCAGACAGGCAACTGGACGGTTCAGCCTCAATTGATAGTCCGTTCTCCTAAATGCTCAAACACGACTGTAAACCTGCTTTTCGGATGCAGCATATTCTTCTTAAAGGCAGAATGCGCGAGCAATATTGTCAAAGAAAACAGATATGGCTTGAACGTATATGGAATCCCTGAAGCATTAACAATGTCATCACCAATCCTGTTTCAGAGAAACGCCATCACTGCAAGAACAGCATTGGCCTCTGTAAGAGATTCTTCAGATGTGCTGCCATTCCTTCTTGACAAAGGGCGTTCTTCACGTGCAGGCAGACTCGTCGGGGCATTCAACAATGTACAAATGACATCCATAGCTGATGACATTAAAGACACAATGACAAGATTAGGTTACGTCATTCGCGAAGATGATCCATTCACTGAACAGCAGGAATTCATAAGGGAACAATCTCCATACGCAACCAGAATCCGCCTGATGTGGCAAAGTATGCGAGATGCCGTCATTGCCACAAAACCGGTTATTTCAGAAGCTATCACCACAGAAAGCTATTTGAAAGATGTCGAAGACCGCTACAAACTTGACGCTTATCATTCCTTGTCAATAGAAGGCTATAAAGTGTCCGAAGAACTGATTGAGAAGGTTCGTAGCGGGAATTGGAACCCCGATTCAAGTTCATCCGACAGAAAAGACAAAGCCGCCCTTGCCGCGCGAGGCTATTGGCAGGCATTTCTGGAAGTCAAGAAAAGCATCCGCACGATACTTGGCGGGTCAAATGCCGGTTCGGTCGTCGAGAAAGACCACCGTATATGGTATATGGTATCAGGAAATGTTCGCCCCGTCTGTGATGGCCGGCGTCATAAAGGCCTCCGACATCGCAGGTTATAGATCAAATCAAGTTTACATCAGAAACTCCAGGCACACGCCTCTTAATCCAGAGGCTGTCAGGGATGCGATGCCGACACTTTTTGATCTGCTTAAAAATGAGACAGACGCTTGGGTCCGTGCCGTTCTGGGACACTTCGTCTTCACGTTCATACACCCATATATGGACGGAAACGGCCGAATGGGTCGTTTCCTTATGAATGCTATGCTCGCCTCCGGTGGCTACCGCTGGACAATCATCTCCAAGGACATCAGAGACGACTATATGGCTGCCCTTGAGAAAGCAAGCGTAGATGGAGATATTAGTGAGTTTGCAAAGCTTCTTGCAGCCCTTGTAAATTAGACACATTATTGTATGCGTATAACTCTTTGACTGTAATGTCAAAGAGTTGATTCTGTTATCAATTATAACGGTTTATTGATTGTTTTCGTGAAATATCTATGATATATTCACATTTAGTGCTGATTTTATGAACTTTCCGCACAATAGCTCATGAAAAATCACTATTTTTGTTGCTTTAGAAAAGCCCCCGAAAACGAAGTTATGGTTAAGACATCCTTGGGGACATAACATAAAAGATAGTTTATGAATACAGCGCAATACAACCACCTGTTCTCGTTCATCTGGAACATCGCGAATGATGTTCTGGTTCACGCTTTTGAGAAGGGAGATTACAAGAAAATCATAATGCCTATGACGGTTCTTCGCCGTCTTGACATTCTGCTGGAGCCGACAAAGGACGCAGTCCTGGAACGCAAAAAAGCATTGGACGCTGCCGGCATTTCCAATCAGGAACCTGTTCTGTTTCAGACAACGGGCTACCCTTTCTGCAATACATCGCGCTTTACGATGAAGAAACTGAAGGCAGAAGTTGATCCAAAGCGCCTGAAGATGAACTTCATCGAATACCTTAACGGTTACAGTAAAGACGTGCAGGACATCATAGACAAATTCCGTCTCCGTCAGCAAGTGGACAACCTCACAGATGCCGAGCGGCTTGGCTCGATTATAGACAAGTTCACAGACAGCACCATCAACCTCAGCATCAAGCCTGTCTTGGACGAAAAAGGAAATGAAATCCTTCCGGCCCTCGACAATCATATGATGGGAACCCTCTTTGAGGAGCTTCTTCGTAAGTTCAACGAGGAAAACAACGTCACCGAAGCCGGAGAGCACTTCACACCAAGAGACTACGTGAAACTGTTGGCAGACCTCGCCATACTCCCGGTGGCAGACCAGATTGAAGACAACACCTACAGCATTTACGACGGAGCCTGCGGTACCGGCGGCATCCTGACGATCAGCGAAGAGGAAATGAAGCGAATGGCAAAAGAACGAGGCCGAAAAATCAACATCAATATTTTCGGGCAGGAACTTCAGCCTGAGACATTCGCTACTTGTAAAGCAGACCTTATGATTTCCGGTGAGTGCCGTTCTTTCAACTATGTTCTTAATGGCTCGTCCCGCCAGTACATCGCTTTTGGCTCCACAATCTCAGAAGACGGTCACAAAGGAGAGACTTACGATTTCTGTATTTCAAATCCGCCCTTCGGAACTCCGTGGAAAGAGGATTTGAAGAAATGGGGACTTGCGGAAAGCGAGAAAAAGAAAATATCAGACCCTCGTTTCAAATTTGTCTATGACGAGGATCCTGACTTCAATGTGATTCCGGGTATTGGCGACCCGCAGATGCTCTTCCTTGCGAACAATGTAAGCCGTATGAAGCACAGTACAAAACTGGGCACACGCATTGTCGAGGTTCATAACGGATCCTCTCTCTTCACCGGTGATGCCGGTGGCGGAGAAAGTAACCTGCGCAGGTACATCATCGAGAATGATATGCTTGAAGCCATCATCGCAATGCCGGAAAAAGACTTCTACAACACAGGTATCGGCACTTACATCTGGATTGTCACCAACCGTAAAGAGGCTCGCAGGAAAGGTAAGGTCCAACTCATCGATGCCACAGCCATCAAAACACCTCTGCGCAAGAATCTCGGAGAAAAGAACTGCGAGACCAACGATGGCGACCGAAAGAAAATTCTCGACCTGCTTATGGCGTTCGAAGAGAACGAATACAGCAAAATCTTCCCAAATGAAGAATTCGGTTACTGGGAAGTGGAGCTTTTCAAGCCAGCGAGAGACGAAAGCGGCAATGTCATTAAAGACAAGAAAGGACGAGTGAAGATGGCCAAAGTCAAAGGTGAGGTGGAGCAGATTCCGTTCACCTATCCCGGTGGCATTGAGGCATTCCTCAAGAATGAAGTACTCCCATACGAGCCGGAAGAGGTCTTCGGAGAACCGACTATCGGCTATGAACTTAGTTTCACGAAATACTTCTATAAGCCCGTACAGCTCCGCTCCATAGCTGAGATCACTGCTGACATACGGAACATCGAAAAGAGCACAGAAGGACTTCTTAATGAAATCTTGGGGAGGTAAGAATGGCAAAGGAACAGACATATCTTGACTTCGACCAGTACATCCGGCAAGGAGAACCCGCCCAGAAAGACAAGGCGGAGGCTTGGCGAGTCGCTATCGGGCTTCAGGCTGTAGATGGACTGAAGACATCCGAATACCTTCAGCAGACAGCACGCAGAAACATAGAAGGAGACATCACCATAGATGAAGCCCGTGATCTCCTGAGACAATACTATATCACCAAAACCACGCGCGATTCAGGCGATACGGACAATGAAGAAGCGGACAAGGTTTCGGTAAACATCACCAAAATCCTGTCCTCCGGGACATTTGATTTCAGTGCGAACGGCATCATATCGCTGCACCGAAGAATTTTTGACGGAGTATTCAAACACGCAGGGCGGATTCGCGACTATGACATCTCGAAGAAAGAATGGGTGCTGGAAGGAGCATCCGTCAGCTACCTGAACTGGGAGGATCTGCGTCAGGCCCTGGAATATGACATCGAACAGGAACGCGCATTCAGCTACAAAGGAATCTCCCGTGATGAAATGATCGCCCATCTGACGAGCTTTGTCTCCGGGATTTGGCAGATTCACGCGTTCTGCGAGGGGAACACGCGCACTACCGCAGTCTTCACCATACAATATCTCCGCTCTGTGGGTTTCGACATTAACAATGACCTTTTCGCAAACCACTCTTGGTACTTCCGCAATGCACTGGTGCGGGCAAACTACAAGAATCTCGTGAAAGGTATCGACTATTCTCCTGTCTATCTTGAGCGCTTCTTCCGCAACCTGCTTCTTGGTGAACATTGGGATCTTCGGAACCGTTACCTTCACATCCACCCATCTCCCGAGTGGAGCGTACAGCCGAACTTGGATTCCGAGACAGGACAAGTACAGGACAAGCTCGGGACAAGTACAGGACAAGTTCGGGACAAGTTCCACACGGATAATCCAAATATCGAGGCTCTGATCCGCGCCATTGGAAACAAGGAATTGTCCGTAAAGGAGATGATGGAGAGCATCGGCCTGAAAGGACGCGACAATTTCCTGAAGGTCTATCTTTCTCCGTCAATAGGCGACGGTTTCATACGCCCGCTATATCCGGATTCACCGAGGCATCCCCGCCAGAAATACCTTCTGACAGCCAAAGGGATGATGCTTTTACAGGCTCTTGCCGAAAAGGAGGACAATGTATGAAGAGGTATGAGAAGTACAAGCCCACTGGCATCCAATGGCTCCCGGAAATTCCGGAACATTGGGAATATGACAGGCTTAAAAAGTTATTCATTCTCCATAGGGGATATGATTTGCCCCAAGAACAATTTGTGGAAGGTGGAAATGTCCCGGTATACGGTGCCGGTGGAATGATGGGATTTCACAATGAATATAAATCTAAAGGTCCTAATATCATAATCGGAAGAAGTGGCAGCACAGGTAAACTTCATTATTTTGAAGGGGACATTTGGCCACATAACACAGGCATCTACATAAGCGACAGTAGAGGGAATATTATGAAATATCTCTATTATCTGCTCAGTTCAATTCGGTTGGATGCTTTGGCGACAAAAACGGCCATTCCTACGTTGGATAGGAAAAAGATACAGGACTTCAAGTTCACATTTACATCTGATTATTTAGAACAAAACAAGATAGTCGCCTACCTTGATAAAAGAATAACTTTAATTGAAAATTGCAAATGTCAGAGAGAGAGAGAGTTACAAACTCTTAATGAATTAAGGCAAGCTGAAATAGCCTCCGTTGTCACACGAGGAC
>CAVKYA010000095.1:0-1137 GCA_963660255.1 Bacteroidaceae bacterium
GGCCGACATCCGAGACGCAGCTGATTCTCAGTTTCATAGGCTATTCAACAGTAAATTTTAATGTGGCTATCTTAAGTTTCTGGCCCTTCCGAAGGGTGTACCATTTATCTTTCTCCAACCTCACCCCGTCTATGGCCGTGCCGTTGGTCGAACCCAAGTCGCAGATCATCCACTCGCCGTCCTCAAAAGCGATCTTTCCGTGATGCCCGGAGACAAATTTACAACTCCCAAGTTCCGGGAATATTCCTCCGTTCCGTCCGAACTCTCCTTCCTTGACGTAGAGTGTCATTTCTTCCCCTTTCAATGTCAGCAGGGCATCGAATATCTGGCTGAAATCAATCTTTTCCAATGGCTTAGGCTCATCAGGCGCCGGCCGGTTCGCCAAATCCGGCGAAACTGACGGCTTAGGCGCGGCCTCTTGCCCGGAAGCGCCACCCTGATTATGCGCCGCGAAGAACTCCTCGGCACTGACCAGCAACTCCCCGCAGCGAGGGCAGGAAGTACCTTTCTTGGGTTGCCGGCACTCCGGGCAAAACATCAGATGCTTTCCACAGAGATCGCAATAACGGCTGTCGTCATCGATCACACCTTGGCAGAACGGACATTTCATAGCAGATCCTCCTTCATTATTGTCTTTGGTTTGGAACCTTCGTAGGCGGCCTGCCTGTCAGCACCTTCCGCAACGAGTTCCTTCATTTTTGAATATGCCCGGCTGGCCACGGCGGACTTCACCTTGCCGAACAAGTTCCTGACATCCCTGCCGTTGCCGAAGTCGAACGCGCGGTTGTCATACATATCCCTGAAACGGTCTTTCAGAATGGCTTCGGCCTCAGGCTCAATTGAATACCCTTCCTTCCGGCAATAGAGTCTGAATATGTCCATCAGCTCCTCCGGCTTGTAGTCTTCGAAGGTGATGGTCTTCGTGAAGCGGGATTTGAGTCCTGAGTTAGAGTCAAGGAACTGCGACATCTCCCTCGTGTAGCCCGCGGCGATGCACACGAACTTGCCTTTTCGGTCCTCCAGCAGCTTGAGCAGCTCAGTGACGCACTCGTTGCCGTAGCTGTCGTTGTACCCTTGGATCAATGAATATGCCTCGTCGATGAACAGGATTCCTCCCATCGCCCTGTCCACGACCTC
>CAVKYA010000095.1:1828-3954 GCA_963660255.1 Bacteroidaceae bacterium
ACCACGAACTTGCCTCGGTCGTTCTCCATCCTGACCATCAGGCGTTCAAGGGCTTTGATGCCCTCGGAATCCGAGCAGTGGCCTGTATCATCGAACGGAGCGAGAGCGTAGGCCTCGTCGATGAACAGAACCCCGCCCATCGCCTCGTTCACAGCCTTGTCCATATTCTTGTCCGACTCGTTGGCGTAGGAGCCGACGATGTCCTTGCGGCTCTTCTCAATGACTCTGTCGGTCGAACATATTCCCATAGCCTTGAACAATTTGCCGAGCACTCTGGCCACAGATGTCTTGCCGGTTCCCGGGTTGCCGGTGAGGATTATGTTCACTGGACGGATGGCCGCCTTGCCTCCGAACTCCATTCTTCGTTGCTGGAAGCGCATCTCCTCCGCAAGATCCCTCAGGGCTTTCTTGACGGACTCCATCCCGACGAAGGTATCCAGTTCCTTCATCACGCTTTCGACTGAGATCTCCTTCGTGCCCTCCGGACCGGCTATGTCCTCCCAAGTCAGGACTTTGCCTGAGCGGGCATATTCATCATCACTCATTCCCGCCGTTCTGGTACAGAGCCGCTCGAAGCAGCGGTCGAAGGCATTGCGCACCTCGCGGGCGTTGCCGAAGGTGTCGGTGCGGCTCAGGTACATCCGCTCGAAATATTTCCCGACCTTGCCGGCCGCCTCATCTGAAAGGGACAACCCCTTCTTTTTCACCATATTCAGGAATATTTCCGTGAGCTCCTTGCCGTTGTAGTCCTTGAACTCGATCTTCTTCTTGAATCTGGAGTCGAGTCCGGAGTTGGAACGCAGGAACATCGTCATCTCCTTGGTGTAACCGGCGATGATGCAGATGAAGTCACCGGCCCTGTTCTCAAGGTACGGCAGCAGGGTGTCGATAGCTTCCTGACCGACCTTGTCGCTGTCTCCCTGCTTGAGGGCGTAGGCCTCGTCGATGAACAGGATTCCTCCCATCGCGCTGTTGATGATCCTTTCGGTCTTGAGGGCCGTGTCGCCGACGTACTGGGAGACAAGATCCTTGCGCATCACTTCGACCAGATGGCCGCTCGGGAGCACCTGTAGGCTGCCGAGTATGTCAGCGAACAGCCTTGCTATCGTGGTCTTGCCCGTGCCGGGATTGCCGGTGAAGACGAAGTGGCTCTTCAGCTGGACAGGCTTGCCGGGATTGTCCCTTTTCTGCCTCTTTATGCTGTCAATGATGGATTGGATCTCCTGTTTTACCTCTGTCAGACCTGTGAAGGCGTTGATCTTGGCCATTATCTGTTCCTCGGTGAGTTCCTCGAACGGCTCTCCTGGGATGTCGGCCTCCTCTATCTCGCTTCCGCCCCGGCTGAACATATTGAACGCGCTCTCCTCGGCGATCTTCCCGGCCAGGATACCGTTCTCCTTTGTCCTGCCGTCCCGGAACATCTTCTTGAAGACAAGTCCGAGTTTCCTCTCGGCGCCGGAACTGATCAGCGTACGGAATTTCTCCTTGACAAGCGATATGCACATAGTCTTGAGGTCGCTGTCCTTGAACGGAGAGATGTGGAACCGGAACTCAAAGAGAGACAGTGCGTTGCTGTTGGCGCTGAGGAATGTGCCGAAACCATCCTCAAGGCCGCACAGGATCACCACCGGCATATTCACATCCACCTTCATCCTCGCGAAGAGCTTGTCCAGCTGTGTGGCGCCGCCTTGGGCGTTCACCAGATTCTGGCAGTTGGTGACCACAAGCACTCCGGTCTTGATCGCCGCGAGATTCTCGTCCAGCTTGGAGTTGAACTCGTTCCAGTCGGCGGCGTCCACGGTTTTTGGCCTGAGGTTCTCCGTGATCTTGTTGTGGTAGAGGATTCCGGCCAGTTTCCCGGCCAGATAGGTCTTGCCGGTGCCGGTTTCTCCGGTGATGATGCAGTCAAGTCCCGGCCTGACATTGCTGCCGGTTCGTTTGCGGAACTCGGCGGTCTGCTCGCAGCGCTTCGTGAAATTCGCAAGTGGCTCCTTCACACAGTCCTTGGCAATCATCCCGTCTGGCATAGTCACTGCGGTCGCTGAGCCCGTCGAAGCGACCGCTCCTGAAGCACTGCCCATTCCAGTCACTGGGGTTGCTGAGCCTGTCGAAGCACCCCCAGCAAC
>CAVKYA010000095.1:4060-8159 GCA_963660255.1 Bacteroidaceae bacterium
TCCCTATTCGTCTTCCCGCACTTCTGACACGTTTTCATTGACCTTTTCAGTTATTTTGTTGATAGTGTTACCGATTTTCGGATGGTTCTCCGTGATTTTCTCCGTGTCGCTGATCCGAGGAATGAACGCGATAGGGAAGAGCAGCAGGAAGGCGGTTATCGCTCCCAGCACCAGATGCTTCAGCTTGTGCAGCAGACTTTTAAGATACTTAGAACGATAGAATTTTTCGTTGGCGAACAATGAGGAAACGAAATTGTCCTCACCCAGATCGAATGCATAGTGCAGAGGCTCCAGAATCGTCTGATCCTCATTAGGATTCCACATCTTCCTCAACTCGGACGCTCCCTCGTCACGCGAGAACATCTGCTTCGCGAACCACACTATCGCCGCCGCCACCGCCACGATGGTCACATAAATAATGTACTTTCCGAGGAACCATTTGCACAGGAAATAGACCGCGACGGTCAAAATGATGTATCTGAATATGTAGGTGAACAGATTCCTGTCGTAACTCTTGTTGTAGAAGAATATGTTCAGCAGCAGCGGAAACACGATTCCTCCACCCCAGACCCAATAGACTGACTTGCCGACATTGTCCAGAACCGGATAGTCTATGGCACCGATGACGAGCATAAGCAGCATCGCCAGACACGGTACAAGCCAAAGAGCCACGGCGAGAATCTTTTCCAGCAGTCCCAGAAGTAGAACCGGAGGAGGCAGCTGATGCCATCCGACAGCTGTCGTAGCCTTGTTGTAACGCTTGAAATTCTCGTCATCCTTGTCGTATTTCCCGATGAGTTTCAGGTACTTGACCGTGAACCTCTCGTAGGTCAGCCGCTTGCTGAGATCCCTTTTCGGGTCCTCTTGCAATTTGACGGCGAGCCAGGCGTCCAGGGCGTAGAAGTCAAGAGCCTCACTGATCTCGTCTTTTTTGATCTTCTTCAGATCGTCAAGTTCATAGACGGTCTCCCCGGAAGCCGGGAAATAGAACTGCGCTCCGTCCGCAAGACCCTCCGCGGCCTTCATCATAGCGATGTCCTCGTTGTAGGGGCCGGCTTTCCCAACGTTGTCGGGACTGTCGTAGTCCGTGCAGTAAGCGACCCATTTGTCCTGCGCGGCGAACCTGTCCCCCTTGCTGAGGAAGAACTTGTGCAGGTAGGAATCCTTGTAGTCGCCTTGGAACGACTTGAGCAGCAGGTCAGCCAATGAGGCCGGAAATATTCCCGAATAAGGGTTGATGTCGGAGTACCAGTCCTTGTACATCTTGTCCCTCTCACTGTCGAAGACGCAGCGGTAGGCGCAGAAGGCGCAGTTGATGAGCAGTCCGATCGACTCCCCGTCCATAGCGTAGTTAGGATCTTTCGGATCTGTGATCAGGCTGATGTCCGCCGCCGGGTTGATGGTCTGGATGACCAGCCTGTACAGCATCTCATAGTCTTTGATGCCCTTGCGCACCTGCAACAACCTGTCGGCGTCTTTCTCGGAAAAGACCCTGACCATCTCGGCGAATCCGAGCGAGCAGAGGAACTGCTTGTCCTCATCCGCCACGACCCTGTAGTCAGAACAGAACTTCACCACATCCGTGATGTTGTAGCAGTCCACCTCGGTGAACTTTTCCTCCTTGCCGGTCTTTTTGCCTTGGAGGGTGCGGAAATATTTCCGGTCGTATATTCCCCAGACTATCACGCTCTTGGCGTAGCCGAAGCTGTCTTTCAGCGCGGCGCAGGTTCTTGAATATATTCCGTCGGTCTCCTTTTTTCCCTGTCGCGCCTCGCAGTAGAGGTAAACCGGGTTGTTCCTGTCGCTGAGGTTCGAGCCGAGATTCCCGTCGCCGTTGAGGAGCTTGTTGACATTCACACAGACATTCCCGTTTCGGTTGTAGAACGGCAGCTGAGGGTCAAGGGCGAGCGCGGCGGCGTAGAGTCCGGCCAACTGGTTCTTCGGGTAGATTCTCTCCACGATGTCGTTCAGCTTCATCTCCATCTCCGGCATCACCCTGCTGATCCAGCCACTGATCTTGCCTTTGTACAGGTAGGCCGTTCCGAGGGCTTGGTCCTCCATCATGAACTGAGCCAGTTCCTTGGCCGTGTGGGCTATCTTGTTCTTGCCGGAGTCGAAGACAATGCGCAGAATCTCAGCGTCTTCCACTACGGGAATATTCTCGCCCTCAAGGGTTCTGCGTATCTCGTCATAGCTCCAACGGTTTTCCGGCTTGCCAACCAAAAGTCCTCTCGTGATTGTTCGCAGAGGCTCCGGCATATCATCTGGTACAGGCAGTTTCCCTTGGATCTTGAGTTTCACTAGCTCCGGCTCCTTCTTGCGGAACTCGCTGTCTCCCATCCACATAGAGAGAACTGACATCCCGAGGGCGTAGTAGTCCGAAGCCGCTGTCATTATCGCGTAGGTGACATCCCCGATACGGGTGGTGTTGGCGTAGAGCTCTGGTGCGGCGTAGATCACGGTTCTGGACTGCGGAGTGTTGACGGAGCCATCGTCTCCAAGGATGTCCGCGATTCCGAAATCCGAAAGCACTACCAAACCGGATGCCCGGTCGGTGTAGAGCATATTCTCCGGCTTGATGTCCTTGTGCAGAAGTCCGACCTTGTGCAGTTCGCTGAGGTTTCTGGCGGTCATCGCGGTGATCTGGAGGATGGCGGCAGCGTCTTTCCTGAGATCGTAGCCCGCCACAGAGCCATCCTTACAAAGCGGCATCAGGACATAACCCCTGTCATTGTCATCGAGCCGTACCGTTCCGCTTTCAAGAATATCCACGATCGCGGCCTTCCCTTTCAGCCGCTCCAATCTTTTAAGAATATCCTTGCGTATGCCATTGCCCCGGCGGTACAGTTTCAGGGCGAAATTTCCCTTAGCCGAGCTGACCACATAGACCTCGGCCTCGCCTCCGTTGCCGATCAGCTTGTCAACACTGTAACGGTTGCCTCCGAGGGTGATTTCTTCCTTCGCCTCTATCTTGGCGGCATCGTCCGCCGTTTCATTTGCGACTGCCGTACCGGTTGTCCCGCAAGTGAACGTGGCCTTCAGTGTGCCTTGCCTAGGGCTGTCTGAGGCCGATTCCGTCCTTTGTGTACCGGTTGTGATGTTGGCGACCTCTGTGCCGCTGTCCGCTATTGTGCTTGCCATAATATCTAATCAGTTGTGACCTACGTCGGTCTTTCCTATTTGAAATCCAGTATCTTCTCTTCCTTATATTCACAGACCCATTTCCCGCCGTGCCACGGTTCGCAGCACTCGCTCGGGCAGTTGTGCCAGCATCCGCAGAAATTGCAGACCCAGGCGGTCAGAGTTTTTGTCCGGATGATTTTCTCCACGGGTAACTTTCTGGCCGAGAAATAGTTCCGTTGCTCTTGTGGAGTCGAGCCCGCTGGCGGAAGCATCTCATTCAGAGCCTTGTCCAACTCCGCCTTGATCTTTGAATATTCCGCCCGCAGTTCGGCTTTGCTTTTCATCTTATTGGCCGCAGAACCGGTGGTTCGACAAGGCTCACCAACCGCCGAAACACCCGGTCCCTGAGCCTGTCGAAGGGCCGGTGCTTCGATCGCTTCGACAAGCTCAGCGACCGGTCTTTCCTGCCGTCTCAGCGTAGTCCTCCCCAATAATTCCTTGAGCCTCAACACATCCTCCGGCAGCTCAATCTCTTCGCTTTCCGCTTCCGTAACCTCCTGTCCCTCAGCCTCAATCCTCGCCAGCAACTCGGCCGCCTGCACAGCCAGTTCCGCCGCCTTGACGAACACCGGATCCTTCAACGCCCTCTCCAACTCCTTCTTCGCCGCCCTTGTCAACGGCTCATTGCATTTCCGGCAGAATCCGCCGGCGTTCCGAGTCCCGCATTTCGGACAGACAACCCCACTCCTGCTCATTCCGCATTCCGGACATTCGTCCTCTCCACGAGGAATGTCCGCCCCGCAGAACGTGCACCAATCCACAAGCGAATGCCCGCAGGACGGGCACCATTCCCAGCTTTTCTTCACCGGTTTCCCACAGTGAGGACAACCGATGTCATCGGAGGACGCTCGGATTTCCTTCACCTGATTCAGGATGCTTTCCTTGTACAGTTCCTTTTGTTTGAGCTGGGGTTCCA
>CAVKYA010000096.1:0-8128 GCA_963660255.1 Bacteroidaceae bacterium
TTCTGCACAAGCTCAGAACAATAGATGGCGCTGTCACTTGGCATAAATATGTCATCGTAAGGCTTACCGAGGAAATTTCTCGCATTCGCCACACTCTCCCTGACATCCAAACCTTTGACTCTCCCGATAAGCACTGCCTCACTGTCGGTCAGTCTGTCCAGGAAATTGTCCAAAGGATTTTCCACCACGCCGCATTGAGGAATCGCCTCAATAATATTTCCATCCGCGAAAACAGCAATATGGTCTATTCCAAGGCCGTCCACCCCCTTAGTCACTTTGGTGATGTTGTTACCATCCCCATTCACGACAAAAAGCAGGTCTCCATCCTTGATGTCAGATAAAGAGACGCTTCCGTTCGAGCATCCAACGGCAGTATGAAGAGCCACTAAAACCAACAGAGTTCTCGCAATAATATTCATTCGTCAAATGTCTTGTTAAAGAAAAGTGGCCTGAAATCCAGAGGAGATCAGGCCGTCATATTTCTTATCAAATATATTCGTAACTATTCAGCGGAGTCATCATCCCCACCGTACTGCGAGATGTTGTCATCCGGCAGGGCGGCGTCTGCGGGAGCGTCAGCCGAGGATCCGGCTACATCCTCGTTCTCGGCGTCCTCCTCTCCCTCAAGCCATCTCTCAAGTGCCTCGGCATCATCGGTTTTGACCTTGATCTTGACAAGATTGATTGAATCCTCTGTCTCTACGGTCACAGCATAAAATGTAGTGCCGTCAGGTTTCGGGTACTTCACAAGGTCTGGAAGGTAATCGTTGAACCCACCTGGATATTTCTCATTGAACGCCGCGGCAAGTGCCTCTGACATATTCTCGTAGCTTACCACGTGTCTTTTCTTCTGATCTGGAGCCATACTCATATAAACCAAATAAAATATTGTTTATCGTTTTCGGGTGCAATATTAAGACATTTTTCCGAATTGAGAAGCAATCCGACAACTATTTTCTGAAAAAAAACGATTTCTGTCTCTTCTTCTTCTCCGGATCGCGCTCCACGAACACCGGTTTCATAGTCCGGGGATCGATTCCGGTGTAGTACATCACGGATGAGGTGGTCATCGGAGTCGGAGTGAAATCCTGCACCTGGTCCATATATATTCCTTTCAAAGCGGGATTTTTGGACAGGTTCTCCATATCCTTCATCGTGCAGCCCGGATGCGAGGAGATGAAGTAAGGAACGATTCCGGTACGGCGGCCGTTCTGGGCGCAGATCTTGTCAAACTCATAGCGAAGCCTCTCGAACAGCTTGAACGACGGTTTGGCGATGTACTGGAGCACCTTGTCCTCAGTGTGCTCAGGAGCGACTTTCATTCGGCCGGACGTGTGGTCAAGAATCAAAGTCTTTAGGTAAGGCTTGGATGTCTCGTCCACAAAACCATTCTCGTCAAGGAACAGGTCGTAACGGATTCCGCTCCCGATGTAGGAATGGCGTATTCCCGGAACGGCATCGACTTTACGATACAACTCAAGTACCTGTTTGTGAGAGCGGTTCATATTCGGGCACGGAGCCGGGAAGAGACACGATTTCCTGCGGCATTTGTCGCACAGATCCGGATTCTTGCCCCGCATCATATACATATTGGCAGTAGGGGCACCAAGGTCAGAAATATTCCCGGCAAAGCCCGGCATCTTGGCCAATTTCTTCACCTCGGCAAGGATTGATGCCTGCGAACGGGACTGGATGAACTTACCCTGATGCGCCGCTATGGTACAGAAATTACACCCTCCGAAGCACCCACGATGCGTGATAATCGAGTCCTTGATCATATCGTAGGCCGGGATCCTCTTTCCCTTGTAGCGCGGATGCGGCAGCTTGGTGAAAGGCAGGTCCCAGAACGAATCCATCTCCTCGGTCGTGGACGGTGAATATGGCGGATTGATCTGCACGTAGCCGTTCCCGACAGGCTCGATGATCGTGGCCGGATGCATCATATTCGCGTGAGTCTCAATCAGATGAAAGTTCTCCGCGAACGCTTTTTTGTCCCTCTTACACTCCTCGAACGAATGCAGCACCAGCGGATCCTTGACCTTCCATTTCCCGCTCATCAGAAAGGCGATCTGCGGGATCTTATGTATCTCGTGAATATTTCTCTGCGCCTCTATGGCTCTTGTCAGCTCGATCATCGGCTTCTCACCCATCCCGTAGCAGAGATAGTCAGCCTTGCACCATTTCAGGATCGACGGCACGAGCTCGTCCTTCCAGTAGTCGTAATGGGTAAGCCGACGAAGCGAAGCCTCGACTCCCCCGATGACGATCGGAACGTCGGGATAAAGTTCCTTTAATATGTTCGTATAAACACTGACCGCATAGTCAGGCCTCTGTCCGGCCTTGCCGTCCGGGGTGTAGGCATCATCGTGGCGGAGACGTTTGCCCGCTGTGTAATGGTTCACCATCGAGTCCATCGCCCCGGCATTCACTCCGAAATAAAGTCTCGGAGCGCCCAGTTTCTTGAAATCCCGAAGGTCATCCCTCCAGTTAGGCTGCGGAACGACAGCGACCCTGTAGCCGAAATGCTGAAGCCAGCGGGCGATGCAGGCCGTGCCGAAAGAAGGGTGGTCCACAAAGGCGTCACCCGTGAAAAGGATGATGTCAATGTAGTCCCACCCTAAAGCTTTGACCTCCTTCTGGGAAGTCGGGAACATATAATCCGTTTCGGACATAGGGATATTCCTACATTCTCTCCGGAAGCTCGATTCCGAGGATGCCCATCGCCTTGCGGAGCACGGCGGAGAGAGTGTCGATCAGCACCAGACGCATTTTGAGAATATCCCCGTTCTCCTCCTTCAGGATCGGAGTGTCGTGGTAGTACTGGTTGAACTCCTTGGCGAGGTCGTAGGCATAGTTGGCGATGACGGCCGGTGAATATGCCTGGGCACCCTCGGCTATCTTGGCCGGGAAAGTGTTCAGCAGCTTTATGAGTCTGATCTCCTTGGCACTCAACTCTACCTTCGGCAGAGGAGAGGCGGCATATTCAATGCCCTTCTCCGCGGCCTTGCGCAGGATGGAATGGATTCGTGCGTGGGTATATTGGATGAACGGACCGGTGTTGCCGTTGAAGTCAATGGACTCCTTCGGGTTGAAAAGCATCGTCTTCTTAGGATCCACCTTGATGATGAAGTACTTAAGGGCTCCAAGACCTATCATATGATAGAGTTTAGTTTTGTCTTCCTCGCTCATATCGGCCAGTTTTCCGGACTCGTCTGAGGTCGCACGGGCCTCCTCATACATCTTCTGGATAAGGTCATCCGCATCAACAACGGTTCCCTCGCGGGATTTCATCTTGCCCTCCGGCAGCTCGACCATTCCGTAGGAAAGATGGAATATGTTGTCTGACCATCCGAATCCCAACTTTTTGAGGATCAGCTTCAGCACCTGAAAATGGTAGTTCTGCTCGTTGCCGACCACATAGACGTGCGAGTCAAGGCTATATTCAGCGAAACGCCTTTCGGCCGTGCCGAGGTCCTGTGTGATATAGACCGAGGTGCCGTCAGAGCGGATGAGCAGTTTCCTGTCAAGCCCGTCAGCCGTGAGATCGCACCAGACGGAACCGTCCGGATCCTTCACGAACACTCCCATATCCAGTCCCTTCTGAACCAGTTCCTTGCCAAGAAGGTAGGTCTGGGACTCGTAGTAAACCTTGTCGAAGGTGATTCCGAGAGCCTTGTACGACTCATCGAAGCCCTTGAGAACCCAGCCGTTCATCTTGGCCCAGAGGTCGCGTACCTCCTTGTCGCCAGCCTCCCACTTCTGGAGCATCTCGTGAGCCTCTTTAAGGCAAGGAGCCTCTTTCTTGGCGGTCTCCTCGTCCATTCCTCTGGCAATCAACTCCTCGACTTCCTTCTTATAGATGTCATTGAACGCCACATACATATCCCCGACAAGGTGGTCGCCCTTGATTCCGGTGGACTCAGGGGTGGCGCCATTGCCGACCTTCAGCCAGGCGAGCATCGACTTGCAGATGTGCACTCCCCTGTCGTTGACAAGAGTGGTCTTGATCACGTTGTTGCCGCTGGCTTTCAGAAGCCTTGACACAGAGTCCCCGAGCAGGTTGTTCCTGATGTGGCCGAGGTGAAGAGGCTTGTTGGTGTTCGGTGAGGAGAACTCGACCATAATGTTCTTGCCGGTCTTCGGCAGGTCACCGAAGTCCTTGTCAGCGACGATCTCTCCGAACAGCTCATTCCAGAACAGATTGGAGAACAGAAGGTTAAGGAATCCCTTGACGCAGTTATATTCAGAGATTTCAGGCACGTTCGTCTTGAGCCATTCGCCGATGGCGTTGCCGGTGTTCTCCGGAGTGGAGTGCGACAGGCGCAGCAGCGGGAAGACGACGAGCGTGAAATCTCCGGTGAATTCTTTCCTTGTGACGGAGACCTGAAGGGCCGACGGTTCGATGTCAGCATTATAGAGTGCCTTGATGGCTTCTGAAGCCTTCGAGGCGATAAAAAGTTCCGGAGTCATTAACCGAGATAGGTTTTAAGAAGTTTGCTTGCGGATGGTTTCTTGAGCTTGCGGATCGCTTTCTCCTTGATCTGGCGGACTCTTTCACGAGTGAGGTCAAGCCTCTCGCCGATCTCCTCAAGGGTCATCTCCTGACATCCGATACCGAAGAATGACTTGATGATCTCGCGCTCGCGGGTCGTCAGGATCTGGAGAGACCTCTCGATCTCGGTGCTGAGCGACTCGTTCACAAGGCCTCTGTCGGCCATCGGGGAGTCATCGTTAGGGATCACGTCCAGAAGGCTGTTGTCCTCACCCTCGACGAACGGAGCGTCCACGGACACGTGTCTTCCGGAAACCCTGAGGGTGTCGGAGATCTTGTCCTGAGGGATGTCTATCATCTCGGAGAGTTCCTCGTTGGAAGGGCTTCTCTCATTCTTCTGCTCGAACTGTGAGAGAGCCTTGTTGATCTTGTTCAGGGAACCGACCTGGTTGAGCGGAAGCCTGACAATCCTCGACTGCTCGGCGAGAGCCTGAAGGATTGACTGGCGGATCCACCACACGGCATATGAAATGAACTTGAATCCTCTTGTCTCGTCGAACTTCTCGGCGGCCTTGATCAGGCCGAGATTGCCCTCGTTGATCAGGTCCGGAAGGCTAAGACCTTGATTCTGGTACTGTTTCGCAACAGAAACCACAAATCGGAGATTGGCTCTCGTGAGCTTCTCCAACGCCTTCTGATCACCCTTGCGGATCCTCTGTGAAAGTTCGACCTCCTCTTCCGGAGACACCAACTCCTCGCGGCCGATCTCCTGAAGGTACTTGTCCAGAGACGCGCTCTCGCGGTTGGTGATTGACTTTGTAATCTTTAATTGCCTCATATATTCTTGTAATACACAAATTTCCCTGACGGAAGGCACGGAGCCGTTTCCGTCAGGGAAACATTATCCTAAAACCTTCATCAACTACTCTTTACTGAATCCGAAGAAGGCTTTTCTACCGTTGGCTGTGACACCCTCGATGTAAACCGCCCTCTTTGCGGACTTGGCGATGTTCAAGACATCCTGAGGTGTGCCGACCGGCTGATCGTTGACGTAGGTGATGATCATTCCTTCGGAAGCGCCGGCCTCAAGCATCTTTCCGCTTCCTACAGATGTGACCTCGACACCTTTCTTCAGACCGTACTTCTCAAGGGTCTCCTTGGAAGCCTCCTTCAAAGTCGTTCCGAAGAACGCGATCTCTCCGTCACCCACAACAGTGCCGTTCTCGGTGCTGCTGCCTTGGAATGTGACCTCAAGTTCCTTTTCCTTGCCGTCACGGATGACTTTCACCTTGGCCTTGTCGCCAGGATGGAAGGAATTGACCTTGACCTGAACGGCGGACCCACTCTTCACATCGGTCCCGTCAATGGCCACAATCACATCACCCTCCTTCATTCCGGCCTTGTCAGCGGAGCTGCCTTTCGCAACCTCTCTGATATATACGCCTTCCGGAGAAGAAAGTTTCAACTTTTTCAACATATCATCCACAGAATCATATTTCAGATTCTTTGCAAGGCCTTCGTTAAGGTCGGACATAGCGATTCCAAGGACAGCTCTCTTCACTGAACCGAAGTCGATTAAGTCACCCACAACCTTCTTCACGATATTCACCGGCACCGCGAATGAATATCCTGAATATGCTCCCGTCTGTGAAACAATGGCGGTGTTGATGCCGACCAGCTCGCCGGTCTTGTTGACAAGCGCTCCGCCAGAGTTGCCAGGGTTGACAGCCGCGTCGGTCTGGATGAACGACTCGATCTGGATGCCGTTGTTGTTCCTCTCACGAGGATCGTGCGCCATTGAACGTCCTTTGGCGCTGACGATTCCGGCCGTGATGGTCGATCTGAGCTGGTAGCCGAGAGGGCTACCCACAGCCAGGACCCACTCACCGAGCCTCAACTGGTCGGAATCACCGAACGGAAGGGTTGGAAGCCCTTGGGCATCAATCTTTATCAACGCCACATCCGTGGCCGGATCCGTACCGATGACCTTCGCGTCATATACCTTGTTGTTATTCAGAGTGACCTGCACCTTCGTGGCGTTGGCCACAACGTGGTTGTTCGTCACGATATAGCCGTCAGGACGGATAATAACGCCAGATCCGCTACCCTGCTGCTCCCTTGTCTGAGGGCCTTCGTCACCGAAGAAGAAACGGAAGAACGGATCCGTCATCTGGTACTGCTGAGTAACCGTCACTTCCACATATACAACCGCATCAACGGCAGCCTCCGCGGCATAAGTCAGATCAGGATAGTCTGACTGTGCCAGATTGACAGTCTTAGTGACCGTTCCGTTCTCTGTTCTTGTCACATTGTCTCCCTCGTTCACGGTGGCCGCCTTGACGACACCGTATGCCGCCAGCACGCTGAACAATACTGACAGCACCACTGTTACCAAACCTTTTTTCATTTCTGACATATTTATAATAAATTTTAATCTTCCCGGCCCCGGAAACCGCTCCGGAAGCCCAAGGCAAAAAATCAAATATGATGCCATAATATTAAGGGAATATTCGTATATTTGCCTTTCACAGGGCTTCCCCGATGGAAGCTCATTCAGAATGAAATATTAAAAACACTACGAATATGAAATTCATCGTTTCAAGCACTGAACTTCTGAAAGGATTGATGGACATCTCGAAGGCCATACCGGCCAAGTCCGCCCTGCCGATCCTTGAAAATTTCCTGTTTGACCTAAAAGGTAATGTCCTTGAGGTGACCGCGTCGGATTCCGAGCTCACCCTCAGGACTGAAATAGAGGTGGACACGACCGAGGAGGAAGGAAAGATCGCCGTTCCGGCAAGACACATCATAGATCTCCTGAAAGAGCTTCCGGACCAGCCGGTCTCCATCAAGACCGCAAGTGACAGTTCCATCGAATGCAACTGGACCAGCGGAAACTCTGTGCTCCCGTTCTTCCCTGCGGAGGACTATCCTGAGATCAAGGGCACCAGCGAGGACGCAGAGCGGATCGAGTTCCCGGCCGACAGCCTCATCGAAGGCATCAACAGCACCATCTACGCGACAGCGGATGATGAGATCAGGCCGGCTATGAACGGTATATTCTTCGATTTCAGCCCGGAATCGACAACCCTTGTGGCCTCCGATTCACATAAGCTTATCTGCTACACGGCCAAGGAGGTGAAGACTTCCGAAAAGTGCTCGTTCATCCTGCACAAGAAGCCTGCGGCTGTCCTGAAGTCCATTTTGGGGAAAGATGACGGAACCGTTGAGATCTCGTTCGACTCAAGCACCGTCCTCTTCACATTCGGAAGGACCACGATGGTTTGCAGACTGATCGTCGGCAAGTATCCTAAGTACCGCGACGTGATCCCTCAGAACAACTCCAGCGTGCTTAAGATCGACAGGGCGATGTTCCTGAACACGGTCAGACGTGTGGCTGTCTGCGCCAACAAGGCCTCCAACTACATCAAGCTGGATCTCAAGCCGGGACAGATAGAAATAACCGCACAGGATCTCGGTTTCGCTATCGCCGCCTACGAGAAGGTAACCTGCGACTACAACGGGGACGAACTCTCCATCGGTTTCAAATCGACTTTCCTCACCGAAATCCTCGCCAATATGAGTTGCGAGACGATAGTGATGAAGTTCGCCGACGCGCGCAGGGCTGCCCTCATC
>CAVKYA010000097.1:0-8111 GCA_963660255.1 Bacteroidaceae bacterium
AAAGACTCGAAGAAATAGCCTCTGCTGTCCTTGAATATTCTTGGCTCTATGATGAAAACGCCTTCGATTTCGGTTGTGATGATATTCATTTTGTCCTTTCGTTGTTACACTCAGCCGTGCCATCGCCGTAATCGGCTGAAACTCATTTATTCCTCAGCTATCTTGATCAGATACTGTCCGTACTGGTTCTTGATCATAGGCTTGGCCAGCTCTCGCAGCCTTCCGGCGGTTATCCATCCTTTTCTGAAGGCGATCTCCTCCAGACAGGCGACCTTGAGTCCCTGGCGTTTCTCGATGACCTCGATGTAGGTGGAGGCCTCGGCGAGGGATTCGTGGGTTCCGGTGTCCAGCCAGGCGAAGCCACGTCCAAGTTTCTGGACCTTCAATTTTCCGGCTGACAGAAACTCTTGGTTCACGGTCGTTATCTCCAGCTCGCCTCTGGCGGACGGCTTGATCCTGTGCGCTATCCCGACGACCTCGTTCGGGTAGAAGTAAAGTCCTGTCACCGCATAGTCGCTTTTTGGATTGTCCGGTTTCTCCTCGATGCTGAGGCAGTTACCCTCGGCGTCAAACTCGGCCACGCCGTAGCGCCTCGGATCACTGACCTGATAGCCGAACACTGTCGCCTTGCCTTCTTCCTCGGCGGTCCGCACAGCCTCTCTCAATTGGCTTCCGAAACCGGTGCCTTGGAATATATTGTCTCCCAAAACCAGGCAGACGCAGTCGTTACCGATGAAGTCCGCTCCTATGATGAACGCCTGCGCCAGGCCGTCAGGGGATGGTTGGGCGGCATATTCAAAATTCACTCCGAAATCGCTTCCGTCCCCGAGCAGCCTTTGGAATCCTGGAAGGTCTGTAGGCGTGGAAATGATGAGGATATCCTTGATTCCGGCCGTCATAAGAACCGAAATCGGGTAGTAAACCATCGGCTTGTCGTAGATTGGCAGCAGTTGTTTGCTGACTCCCTTTGTGATAGGGTAGAGCCGAGTGCCGCTTCCTCCGGCCAGAACTATTCCTTTCATATTCATTCGGCTTTTTTGATTCGTTCTATGCAGTCCGCGAGGGAATCCCTCCAGTACGGGATGTCGATTCCGAAAGTCTCTTTGACCTTTGTCTTGTCCAACACCGAGAAGCGTGGCCTTTTGACCTTGGACGGGAACTCCTCTGTGTGGCAGGGCCGGATGTCGCAGACCGTGCCTCCGATCTCGCTGATGGCCTTTGCGAAATCATACCAGGAAATGGCTCCCTCGTCGCTGAAATGGTATATCCCGGTCTTGTCCAACAGCCTCTCTCCGATGATCTTCACAATGAGTGACGCAAGATCCCTTGCATAGGTCGGAGTGCCTACCTGGTCGAACACGACCTTCAGCGAATCCCTCTCCTCCGTCAGGCGCAGCATCGTCTTGACGAAATTCCTGCCGTATGGTGAATATAGCCACGCGGTTCTGATGATGATGCTCTTGCATCCCGATTTTTCGATCTCCTTTTCCCCGGCCAGTTTCGTGGAACCATAGACTCCGGTCGGATCTGTCGGGCAGTCCTCACGGCAAGGCACAGGTCTGTCTCCGTGGAACACATAGTCTGTGGAGACGTGCACAAGCACTGCGTTCCTCTCCGCCGCCACCCGCGCCAGATTTCCGACTGCGGTGCGGTTCAGCAGCATAGCCGTGGACGGGTCGTCCTCAGCCTTGTCCACATCCGTGTATGCCGCGCAGTTCACGATGACATCAACCTTCTCCGAACCGCACACGATTTTGAGCGCGTCGATGTTTGTGATGTCAAGACTGAGAGTCTCGACACCAGGCAGCGAAGTAATGTCTGAGAATATGTAGTTGTCCCGGCTCCCGGCCGTCACATTCCGAAGTTCGGTTCCCAACTGCCCGTTGGCTCCTGTCACGAGAATATTCATATTCCCAAAAGTACTCACAAAATTTCCCAAATCAAAATATTTCTTGGCCGGTGCTGGAATATTGCTTCCAATAGGTGGGAATAGGCTTTCTCTGATTTGAGGATTCTGCTGATATATTTGAATTTTGGTTGAAAACTGAAAGAAATTTTTGAATATTTAAGATTTTTCGTAACTTGTAGCCGAAATAACACGAAAACAATAAACCACTAAAGTTATGTCGGAAAAGAAACTTCTTTTGGGTGATGAGGCTTTGGCTTTGGGAGCCTTGCACGCCGGGCTTTCCGGTGTGTACGCATATCCTGGCACGCCTTCGACTGAAATAACTGAATATATCCAGTCACACCCACTTACAAAAGAGCGTGGAATCCACTGCGACTGGTCCTCAAATGAGAAGACGGCTATGGAATCCGCACTCGGTGTGTCATATTCGGGGAAACGCGCGCTTGTCTGTATGAAGCACGTGGGAATGAATGTATGTGCCGACGCGTTTGTCAATTCGGCCGTGACAGGTGCCAACGGCGGTCTGGTCGTGGTCGCTTGCGATGATCCGTCGCAGCATTCCTCGCAGAACGAGCAGGATTCCAGATTCTACGCCGATTTCGCTATGATGCCGTGCTTCGAGCCGTCGAACCAGCAGGAGGCGTATGATATGGTCCGCGAGGCCTTTGACTATTCCGAGACCAATCATATTCCGGTGCTTATGAGGCTGACAACCCGTATGGCTCACTCCAGGGCGGTCGTTGAGGCGGGGGAGATCCGTAGAGAGAACGAGGTTCATTTCCCGGACGAGCTTCACGAGAAGAACTGGGTGACCCTGCCGGTCAATGCCAGAAAGCGTATCAGGCAACTGGCGGACGATGTTCTGTCATTCGAGAACGATTCAGTGGCTTCGAATGACAACAGTTATATTGAGGGACACAACCACAGGATGGGAATCATCGCCTGTGGAATAGCCTGGAACTATCTGATGGAGAGTTTCCCGGAAGGATGCCCTTATCCGACTTTGAAGGTGACGCGTTACCCGTTCCCTAAGGCCTTGGCAAGAGAGATGGCCGCCACCTGCGACGCCATTCTTGTGCTGGAAGAGGGGCAGCCTCTCATCGAGGAGAAGCTGCGCAGCATCCTTTACGATCCGGAGGACAGAAGATGGACGAAGATCCTTGGCCGCCTTGACGGCACCCTCCCGAGAACCGGCGAACTCACACCGGATTGCGTGCGCGTCGCCCTTGGTCTGCCACCGATGGAGACATATTCAAAATCAGAGGTGGCTGTTCCGCGTCCGCCGGCGCTTTGCCAGGGATGCGGCCACCGCGATTTCTACACCGCGCTTAATGTGGTGCTGAAGGAATATGTCCCTACCGCCCGTGTGTTCAGCGACATCGGTTGCTATACTCTTGGGTATATGCCGCCGTTCAACTCGTTCCAGACCTGCGTGGAGATGGGCGCTTCCATCACGATGGCTCTCGGTGCCGCCAACTCAGGCGTGTGGCCGGCGGTTGCCGTGATCGGGGACTCCACTTTCACCCACAGCGGAATGACAGGTCTGCTGGACTGTGTCAACGCCGGTGCAAGCGTCACGATCTGCATCTCGGACAACCTGACGACCGGAATGACAGGGGGACAGGATTCCGCCGGAACAGGCAGGCTGGAGGAGATCTGCAAGGGAATCGGTGTCGAGCCTGAGCACATCAGGACCATCGTTCCTCTTCCTAAGAACTATCCGGATATGGAGAAGGTGATCGACGAGGAACTCAACTACAGCGGAGTGTCAGTCATAATCTGCCGCAGGGAATGCATTCAGACCGCAAAACGTCACGCCGCGGCCAACAAAAAAGCGTAATTGATATGGCAAAGAAAGATATTATTCTATCAGGAGTGGGAGGACAGGGCATCCTCTCCATAGCGACAGTCATAGGTTGGGCCGCGCTTGACCAGAATCTGCACTTGAAGCAGGCCGAGGTGCACGGAATGAGCCAGAGAGGCGGTGATGTGCAGAGCAACCTGCGTGTCAGCACCGAGAGGATATGGAGCGATCTGATTCCGAAAGGGGAGTGCGACCTCATCCTCTCGCTGGAGCCGATGGAGGCTCTCCGCTACCTGCCTTGGCTCTCGAAGGGCGGCTGGATCGTGACAAACTCAACCCCGTTTGTGAATATCACGAATTATCCTCCAATCGAGGAAATCACTGCCGAACTTCAGAGAATAGGCAACGTGATAACTTTGGACTGCGATGATATCGCGAAACAGACCGGTTCCCCTCGAAGCGCGAATATGGTTCTGCTGGGCGCGTCAGCCGCTGTCCTGGAAATCCTTGATCCGGAGAAACTTCGCGAGGGTATCACCAATGTGTTCTCCCGCAAGGGCGAGAAGATCGTGGAAATGAACATCGCGGCGTTCAACGCCGGACTTGAGGTCTCCAAAAACTTCTCGAAATGAAAGCGATCTCCAAGACTACTATAGATGAAGTCCTGCAAAGGCTTGACATCGCGGACATAGGGCGGACGACAATCCGCCAGTGTGTCAATGTGTCTCACGAACTGGAGAAGATTTCCGGAGAGAAGTTCGTGCATCTGGAGTTCGGCATCCCGGGCTTGAACGCTTGCCAGATAGGCCTTGAAGCCCAGAAGAAAGCATTGGACAACGGAGACGCCTCCGTCTATCCTCCTGCCTGCGGAATCCCTGAGCTCAAGGAGAACGGCTCACGTTTCATCAAGGCCTTTGTAGGCGTTGACATCTCACCTGAAGGAATAGTTCCGACTGTGGGCTCTATGCAGGGTTGCTACAACCTTCTGCTGGAGTGCATCCAGATGAATCCTTCCAAGGACACGGTTGTCTATCTCAATCCGGGTTTCCCGTCGCACTATGTTCAGGCTAAGGTCCTTGGCCTAAAGACAAGGATGTTCGACCTCTATGATTTCAGAGGGGATAAGTTCCGTGAGAAACTGGAGGAAGTGTTCGGTGACGGACGTGTCGCCGCGATAGTATATTCAAACCCTAACAATCCGTCTTGGGTGTGCCTGACAGAGGATGAGTTGAAGAGTCTTGGTGAGCTTTGCACCAAGTACGATGTGATCGCTCTTGAGGATATGGCGTACCTTTGTATGGACTTCCGGAAGAACCGCTCCGTGCCGTTCCAACCTCCTTACCAGCCGACCGTCGCCCGCTACACCGACAACTGCGTGCTGATGATCTCCGCCTCGAAGATATTCAGTTACGCCGGGGAGCGCATCGCGATGGTCGCCATCTCCGACAAACTCTACAACCGGGAATATCCCGCACTTCGCGAGCGTTACGGACTTGGCGGCTTTGGCGACAACTTCTCCCTTACCTACCTCTATGTCAATTCATCAAGCTGCTCTCATTCGGCGCAATACGCTTTCGCGGCGATGCTTGGAGCGGCGGCCGACGGTGAATATGACTTCGTGGGTGAGATGCGTGAATATGGCCGCAGGGCTGGAAAGGCTAAGGAAATATTCCTGCGCCACGGTTTCCACATCGTGTACGATAAGGATTTGGATGAGGATGTTAGCGACGGTTTCTTCTTTACGATCGGCTACGATGGTTTGACCGGCAGCCAGTTGCTGCTGAATCTTCTCCGTTGCGGCATCTGTGCGATTACGATGGTTGCCACAAGAAGCACCCGTGAAGGGATCAGGGTCTGCGTTTCGCTTCTTAACTCGGAGGATGACTTCCGTGCGCTGGATGAGCGACTTGGACTCTTTGTCGGGCTTTATGAGTCTGGTGATTAATTATTTAGAGAACATTGTTTATGAAATATGTTAGTGCCGACGAGGCCGTAAAACTAGTAAAGTCAGGTGACTGGGTCTTCTTTCAAGGAAGCACTGCCGTCCCGGTGATCATTCAGGAGGCTCTTGCCCGCCGCGCGGATGAACTCCGTGGAGTGAACATCGTCTCCGGTTTCAACATCACGAAAGGTCCGGCTCCGTTCTGCAAGCCGGAGTACAAGGACTCGTTCTTTGTGAACAGCCTTTTCCTGTGCGCCGACCAGAGACAGTATGTCGCCCAAGGCTACGGCAGCCTCATTCCCGGATTCTTGGGTGAACTTCCGTCCTTGATCCGTCGTCACGAGATACCGATCGATGTGGCGTGCATAAACTGCTCGCTTCCGGATGAGAACGGCTATTGCAGTTACAACATCTCAGCCGATCTTGCCCAGCCTGCCGTTGAGTCAGCGAAAATCATTATCGCTCAGGTGAACAAGAGCATTCCGTACCTTTACGGCACGGCTATGATCCACGAGTCGCAGATCACGGCTGCTATCGAGTGCGATGACCCTCCTGTGGATATGCAGTTCGGCCCTCCGACCGAGATTGAGTCGGCGATCGGTTCTTACATCGCCGCCGAGATTCCGGACGGCGCCACCCTTCAGATTGGTGTGGGCGGCATTCCGAACGCGATTCTGAACGGTTTGAAGGATCACAAGCATCTCGGCCTCCACACCGAGGCGATGACGGACGGTGTGTTCCGCCTTATGCAAATGGGCGTGATCGACAACTCATTGAAGAAGGTCGAGCCTGGCCGCAGTGTTGCCTGTCTTGCTCTTGGTTCCCGTCATATGTACGAGTACCTTGACCACAACAAGGACGCGATGTTCTACGATGTGAGTTGGACGAACGACCCGCAACGCATCCGCCAGAACCCGAACGCTATGGCGATCAACTCGGCCATCGAGGTTGACCTGACCGGCCAGATCTGTGCCGACAGTATCGGTGATATGATTTTCTCCAGCGTCGGTGGCCAGCACGACTTTATGTACGGCGCGGCTCTCTCTGAAGGCGGCAAGACCTTCATCGCCCTGCCGTCCCGCACCGCCAAAGGCAGAGGCAAGATCGTCGCCCATCTCGCTCCCGGAGCAGGCGTTGTCACAACCCGTTTCCAGACGCAATACGTTGTCACTGAATATGGTTGTGTCTATCTCCGCAACAAGAACCTTGCTCAGCGCGCCAAAGCCCTAATCTCCATCGCCCATCCGGATGACCGTGAGGCTCTTGAACGCGCCGCCTGCGAACGTTTCGGCTATTCCTTCCTGCGGCTGAAGTAGTTACGAAAACAGGACTGATAACACTGCGTCCTTGAGATGTGGCACTATCCTGTGGATTATCGTGAGGTTATATGTGTGTTGAAAGATAATATATTGATTATCAAAAAAAGTAATGCCGTGGTGTTATGGAACACATCACGGCATTGTTTTGCCTCTTCATATTCAATTGGTTGAATGCCACGGCTATCTCTCTCTTAACAGGAACCGGGATCGTCCGTGTATTTGCTAAGAACGTTATAGAACAGCAGGCAGGCAAAGGCCTCGTCTTCCGTAGATATCGGGTTGATGACCTCCAGTGCGCCTTCAGCATAGATCCACCAGTAACCTGAGGAATGGATTAAATGATACCAGTTGGCTGCCTTCTTTGATGCGATGCTTATGTTGACAGATATTCCCTCTTGCTCCTTTTTTATGAATACGGTGCCTCGGGTCTCGGTGCCTTTGAACATTCTTTTCACCACTTTCTCCATCATATCGATGCTGAGCCAAGATTCGTAAGGGATAGCGGAATCATACAAGTTGTGGTAGTTGTCAACACTGAAAAATGATTCATATTCCCTAAGATACATTGTCGAAGTGTCTTTGTATGAAAACCTGCGTGGCTGGTCGCCGTAAATTCCGCTATGGACGCTGCTGATGAACATATTCCCCTTGTTCAGGCGGTACTCGGATCCGCTGGTCAATCCACAGATGGTGCAGTAGGTCAATTCCTGAAGTCCGTGCTTGGAAATGATGTCCAAGACCTTGCGTTGCAGGTCAACCAGCCAAGATGGTGTCACCCTTTTCTGCAAGAACTCAAGCGATAGTGTCTGTCCGAGCCAAGTCACATCGGTTTCGCTCTCATTGTCTTTTGTGGCTCCATCAATCAGAGGTCTGTAATATGTCAGCATCCCCTCTTGACGCAGACTGCTTATCAGATCCCCTAAATCTTGATTGATGGTGGCTTTGCCAGACAAGTCGTCAACCGGAAAAGGTATGTTGACGGTCAATGATAGGTACAGCTTGCAGATCGGATTCATCGGGCTTCCTTTCTCATAAGTGTTGTAAATGAATCGGAAATTACCGACATCAACGACTGAGGTATGATCCGTGAGCAGTTTGTGATCACCGGGAAGGGCCTTCATCAGCTCAAGATAACCC
>CAVKYA010000098.1:0-8060 GCA_963660255.1 Bacteroidaceae bacterium
CAGCAGCCAGAAGTTGAGGAAGGCGTTCAGCCAGAGGTCGATGTTGTCGGCGTGCGTTGTCGCCCAGTCACTAAACCAATTTCCCCACCATTCGAGGTCAGCGTTTGTGATGAATGCGCTGAACAGGCCAGAAAATACCATTCCAAGAGCGAAGAGTGCAAGCGCGGTGCCCACAACTTTCCATTTCTTGAATATCAAGCCTCCAAGCAGGAATATGCTTGCGTTTTCGATGATGTTGGCGGCCAGAATCCAGAAGCCGTTGGCTGGAATCACAAAGTCTGACGACCCGATCTCCTTGTTGATTCTGAACGACATCAAGGAGTCACCGCAGGACTTGTCAAGCAGACAGACAAACGCGTCACTGAGGAAATAGACTACAACATAGACGAGTGGTATGACGACAAGTGAGATCAACATCATAGACGTGAATTTCTCCAGTCTTGACACCGGCAGCATCAGCCATTCGGATCCTTTAGCCTTGTTGGTGATTTCGCCGTAGGCTCTTGACGGGAAAAGCATCACGAAGATGGCCGTCATCACGGCAAAGATGCCGAACCTTACCCCTCCGGAAGGACCGTCAATCGCTATACCTGTGAATATCTTCAACAAACCTCCGTCGAACAACGCCGCGAAGAACATATACAGCATATAGAATATGATCGGGAACAGCGCGAAGATCAGCATCAGCATCCCGATGTTCTTCCACTGTCTCTTGAGGTCGTAAACGAAATATTTCCCGAACCTGCAGAAATTGAATGTATTGTCCATATTTATTCCTCCTTATTTGTTGCTGAACATTCCTTTGATCAACTCCTTGTTCTTGTGCACAGCGTTGAAAAGGGCCTCCACGTTGATCTTGCTGTCCTCGCCGGTCGAGTTAGGGTAAACCTGGATGAACCCGCCCGGAAGCTGCTCGCTGTAAAGGGATTCCGGATGAAGTTGCGTGCCGTAGTCGAAGAACAGTTTGCTTGTGATCTCCTCCACGGAGGCGTTCAGCAGAACATCCTGACGGTCAAGGATTATGATCGGGTCGATGATGTTCTCCAGATCCCTCACCTGGTGGGTGGAGATGACGATCGTTGAGTCATCGGAAGTGTACTTCATTATGGCGCTTCTGAACTGCGTCTTGGAAGGGATGTCCAGACCGTTCGTCGGCTCATCCATAAATATGTACTTGCAGCCACAGGCCAGAGCCAACGAGATGTAGGTCTTCTTCAGCTGTCCGGCAGACATCTGGTTCATCTTCTTGGCCGGGTCGTTCTCGAACTCCTTCATAATCTCAAGGAACTTGGAGTGGTCGTAGTTCGGCCAGAAGGCTCCTCTTTCCTTGGCGAAGCATTCCGCCTTCATCGCTATGGGAAGAACCTCGTCCGGAAGGTAGAACTGATTCTGGAGCAGGGTAGGGGTGCGGTTGAATGGATTCTCTCCGTCGGTGGTGATGCTGCCGGAGTTCACTTTCTTCAGGCCGCACAGAAGTGTCAGCAGTGTTGTCTTGCCGACTCCGTTCTCGCCCAGAAGACCGTAGATTCGGCCTTCCTCAAGCGTCGTTGTTACGCTCTTCAGGACGGGTGTCTTGCCGTAACTGAAAGCCAGATCTTTGATTTCTATCATATCTTGTTAGTGTAATAGTTTATTAATATACTGCAAAGATAATGATGATTTTTGGAAATGCAAGGATATTCGTGAAATTTTTCTTTCAGCCTCTCTTGGCCTTGATATGCTTGGCCCGCCATTCGCTTGGCGTGCATCCCACGATGTCCTTGAATTGTTTTCTGAAATTCGATTTGTCGCTGAAACCAAGATCGAAGGCGATGTGGCAGATCGGAATCTCGGGATGACGCCGCAGAAGTTCCTTCGCTTCTTCCATCCTCAACTCTTTTCGCCAAGTCAGGAAAGGTTTCCCGAATTTCATAGCGCAGAAATATTTCAGTTCCGCGTGAGTGACACCAAGGTCTTCGATGATGTCTTCCAGAGAATCATAGCACTCGTGGAGTTTCCCTTCGTCGATCCAACGTTCAAGGCTTCTCGCGACTTTATCGAAGGATTTTCGTTCGGCCACGCTGTCCTTGAGACGAGACAGGCTTCTCCGTCCGAGCTTCTTGAGCTTTTTGGACAGGATGCCGATCAGCAAACTGTTTGAAAATGAAAGTTTTCTCATAATTTTGGTCTTTATGGTGCTTGTGGCTTTACTAAGCTATAAGTATGATTAAGTGTCTAAAGTTCAAAAGGTGACGACAGGAGGGATCAGCCTCCGTCATCACCTTTGATGGTATGTGCGGGGTATTCTACCAGCCGAGCACGTATGCGAAGATCAGCGGCGCCACGATAGTCGCGTCACTCTCCACGATGAAGCGCGGAGTGGTAGGGGACAGCTTGCCCCAGGTGATCTTCTCGTTAGGAACGGCTCCTGAATATGAACCGTAGGATGTGGTGCTGTCGGAGATCTGGCAGAAATATGACCAAAGCGGTGTGCCCTTCCATCCGAGATCCTGCTCCATCATAGGAACGACGCAGATAGGGAAGTCACCGGCGGTGCCGCCACCGATCTGGAAGAATCCTACACCTGCTCCCGTGGCGTTGGCCTTGTACCAGTCAACCAGGAACATCATCACCTCCACGCCGGTCTTCACGAGGTCGGTAGGGAACTCGCCGCGGATGCAGTGGGCTGTGAATATGTTACCGGTGGTGCAGTCCTCCCAAGCCGGGCAGATGATAGGAATATTCTTCTCGTAGGCGGCCATTACCCAGCTGTCCTTAGGGTCGATCTCATAGTACTGCTCCAGAACGCCGCTGCGGAGGATCTGGTAGATATATTCATAAGGGAAATACCTCTTTCCTTCGTTCTTCGCCTTGGTCCACACATCGACGAGTGCGCCCTCAAGGCGGCGGAACGCCTCCTCCTCAGGGATGCAGGTGTCGGTCACACGGTTGTAGTGGTTCTCAAGCAGCTCCTGCTCCTGCTGCGGAGTGAGGTCGCGGTAGCCCGGAATCCTGTAGTAGTGTGAGTGGGCGACGAGGTTCATAATGTCCTCCTCAAGGTTGTTGGCTGAGCAGCAGACGAACGAGAACTTGTCCTGACGGATCATCTCCGCGAGGGAAAGTCCGATTTCGGCGGTACTCATCGCGCCCGCCATAGCAAGGAACATCTTTCCTCCCTTGTCGAGAAGGTCGCAGTAGGCCTTCGCGGCGTCAACCACACAAGCCGAGTTGAAGTGGCGGTAGTTGTGGGTGATGAATTGTGAAATAGGTCCTTTTTCCATTTTTTGTCCTAATGTTAAAAGTATTTTTCAATCGCTATCTCGTGTCAGAAAACTCCTCTGAACGTACAATAGTGTGCGAATTTAGAAATTTTAGATTACTTTTGCAATTGTTTTGGTTTTGAATAGGTTTTATTCTTCGAGAAATATGGAGGAAGACATCGTCGAAATGAAAATGAAAGATGAGGCATACTATTTTTAGAAGATTAAGGCAAGGCTATTATTAGAAGTGTTTTTCCGAATATGTTAGAGATCGGCGATTTTGAGGCATTCAGCAAGGTGGCGACACCTTTCTACTACTATGACATAGATCTTTTCCAGCGTACTTCCGACAAGGTCGCGGAACTTTCCGCGCGCTTCGGAATCCACGCCCATTATTCCGTGAAGGCCAATTCGGATCGCCGTCTGAACGACATCCTGAGCTCCAAAGGTTTCGGAGCGGACTGCGTCAGCGGGGACGAGATCGAGTTCGCCGTTGGCTGTGGTTATGATCCGAAGCAGATTTTCTTCGCTGGCGTGGGCAAGACCGACCGTGAGATCTGCCAGGCATTCCAAGCCGGAATAGGGGCTTTCGTGGTCGAGTCTTTGGAGGAGATGGAGATCATCAGCGCATTGGCGCGCAGACTGGACCGCAAGGCCTCCATCAGCCTCAGGATCAATCCGAACATAGACGCTCACACGCATCAGTACATCACCACTGGTCTCTACGAGGACAAGTTCGGTCTTTCCGACAGGAGTTTTGACGGGGCTGTGGAGATGTTGAAGTCTGATCCTGCTCTCGATTTCTTCGGCCTCCAGTTCCACATCGGCTCCCAGATTCTGGATGTGGAAAATGTCATCGGTATGGAATGCGCCAGAGTCAACGAGATTGTCGCCTTGTTCGAATCCAAGGGGCTGGTTGTCAGGAATATAGATTTGGGTGGCGGCCTCGGGGTCAACTATGACGACCCTGACGCTGATCCTATGGCAGATTTCGAGACCTGGTTCAGAACCATTGACAGAAAACTTGCGCGCCGTCCTGATCAGACCGTACACATAGAGCCGGGACGTTCCGTTGTGGCTCAGTGCGGTTCTCTCATTACACAGGTCGTTTTTATCAAGAAAGGGGAGAACCGGAATTTCCTGATGATGGACGCCGGGATGAATGACTTGATCCGACCTGCCCTATATGGAGCGTTCCATAAGATTGAGAATATCACCGCTCATTATCAGGACGGGGATTCGCGTTCGTCAAGTGTTTATGATGTCGTTGGTCCGGTCTGCGAGTCAGCCGACACTTTCGGCAAGGAACGTTCGCTGCCGGAAAGCCATAGGGGAGACCTTATCGCCATCCGCAGCGCCGGAGCCTACGGCCAAGTGATGGCCTCGCACTATAATATGCGCCCGTTCGCCCCGGCGGTATATTCAGACCGCCTCTTGGAGGCTCCCCGCCGGAAGGATTACTTCCTTGGCCGATGAATATGCCATTCGCCGCAAATCAATAATCCTCCGGTCCCTGAGCTTGTCGAAGGGTCGGAGGATTTTATTTCCCGTATGTTTTTGCAGTCGCTTCGACAGGCTCAGCGACCGAGGCCTTTACCTTCTAAAGCCACGCAGCCTCTGGGCCAGATTACCCGTCAGCGCGCTCTTCATCATCTTGCGGGTGGTCTCGAACTGCTTGAGCAGTTTGTTGACCTCGGCCACATTCGTGCCGCTTCCGTCCGCGATCCTCTTGCGGCGGCTTCCGTTGATGATCTCCGGATTGTCCCTCTCCTCAGGGGTCATCGACATAATGATCGCCTCTATTCCCTTGAACGCCTTGTCGTTATCGATGTCGATATCCTTGATCGCCTTGCCGACTCCCGGAATCATCCCGGCCAGATCCTTGATGTTACCCATCTTCTTGACCTGCTGGATCTGGTTGTAGAAATCCATAAGCCCGAACTTGTCCTTGGCCAGTTTCTTTCTGGTCTCGCGGGCCTGCTTCTCGTCGAACTGCTCCTGTGCCTTCTCGACGAGGGATACAACGTCACCCATTCCGAGGATTCTGTCGGCGATACGTCCCGGGTGGAATACGTCCATCGCCTCCATCTTCTCTCCCGAGGAGATGAACTTGATCGGCTTGCCGGTGACATACTTGATGGAGAGCGCAGCACCGCCTCTGGTGTCACCGTCCATCTTGGTCAGCACGACTCCGTCAAAGTCAAGCCTCTCATTGAAGACTTTGGCTGTCTCCACAGCGTCTTGACCGGTCATCGCATCGACCACGAACAGGGATTCTGTCGGATTCACGGCCTTGTGCAGCGCGGAGATCTCGTCCATAAGCTCCTGATCCACAGCCAGACGGCCGGCGGTGTCTATGATGACCACCGAATATCCTTCCGCCTTAGCCTTGGCTATGGCGTTCTTGGCGATCTGGATCGGATCCTTGACACCTTCCTCGGTATAGACCGGAACCTGGATTCCCTCGCCGAGCACCTTCAACTGCTCGATGGCCGCCGGACGGAACGTGTCACAGGCCGCGAGGAGCACCTTCATTCCTCTCTTGCTCTTGATGTTGTTCGCCAGCTTGGCCGAGAACGTGGTCTTACCGGAACCGTTAAGACCGGCAACCAGGACTATTCCCGGATTGCCCTTGATGTTGATGTCCTGCGAGGCGCTGCCCATAAATTCGGCCAGCTCGTCGTGGACGATCTTGACCATCATCTGCTGCGGCTTCACGGCCGTGAGGACGTTCTGTCCCATAGCCTTGACTTTCACCTTGTCGCAGAAGTCCTTCGCCACACGGAAGCTCACGTCCGCGTCCAACAAAGCTCTGCGGATGTCCTTCAGCGTCTCCGCGACATTGATCTCGGTGATTTTACCCTCGCCCTTCAGAATCTTGAAGGATCTCTCAAGCCTTTCCTGTAAGTTATCGAACATATTCAATAGCCAATTAATACTAATTTACAAAGATAAGCAATTCCGCCGGAAGAATAAACCCCGCATCCGCAAAACATTCGGAATCTATCTCATTTGCCACCTTTTCAGAAGCGGAAAGAATTGCCTCATCTGATCCTTGTACTGTTCACGTGTGATGGGTTCAGGAATATGCTTGTTCACCTCATCGACAAACTGCGAGCAGTGGTCGATCATCTCTTCCATCGTGCAGTCCTGAAGGAACTTACCGTCCTTGTAACAGTACTTGCAGTAGTCAAAGCTTACACTTCCGTCAGCGTTTGTCCCGCAGTGTTCGACATTGCTCAGCGGCATCCCGCAGCTTTGGCAGAACTGCGGCAGCTGCTCATCGTTGAAGTCTTTCTCCTTTGCAGGGAACGTGGCCTCGAATGCCTCGAAGTCTTCCGGATTCTCATCGGCTACATAATAACCTTTCGGAGTGATATAAGTGCCCTCGATTCCGTTCAGATAGCCCGGGATGATTTCCTGCGCGAGGAAATAAGGCACCTCGCTGTCCTTGGGCTCTCCGTGATAATGGATCTTCAAAGTGCTGGCGACAACAAATCCTGCGTGCTTGTAGAACCCGATCTTACCTTCCATACAAAGCACCCCGATGCCCATCTCACGCGCCTGCTCCATTGAATATGTCAGCAGTTTGAGCCCGTAGCCTTTACGTTTATATTCAGGACGTATGCTGATCGGGCCGAATGTCCACGCCGGCAGTATGCCGCCGTCCTCGCGGACGATGGAGGCCTTGGAGTACATCACGTGCCCGATGATCTTCCCGTCCTCCTCCATCACGAAATCAAGCTCCGTGATGAAGTCCGGGTTCTCACGGTACTTGTGAAGCACGTAATGCTCCGTGCAGCCAGGCCTGTAAATATTCCAGAATGCCTCTCTGGTGAGGTTCTCTACCTCCCGGTAGTCTTGTGGTTGTTCAAGTCTTATTTTCATTTCTTTTACTGTTTGTCAACCGCAAAGTTACATCTTGCCTGACATTTGAAAATAAAGGTGGGGTGGACAATCATTCTTGGGAAAAATGTTGAATGTCAATGATAACTGAATTCTCGATGTGGACAATGAAGACTTTGAACATCGCTTCGACCAGCTCAGCGACCGTTTTACGCCGGTTGGTGAGCTTGCCGAACCACCGTCTCTGTGAACGAAAAAAACGAGGGTGATCTGAAAGTCTCCCTCGTTTCATATAGTGGAATACAGTTTGTCGGTAGTTTAGTATCTGTTCAGAGGTCTGCCGGCGGTCATATTGTGGACCTTGTGCTTGACGGTCTCAAGAACTTTGGCATATTCGTCGGCGCCTTCGGTGGTGACTCCATTGACAACGTCGGCGTACTTGGCGACGGCGGTGAGGACGGTGTCGATGAGCTCGACGATGTCAACCATATCCTTCTCCACGAAGCCTCGTGAAGTGATGGCTGGTGTGCCGATCCTGACACCGGAGGTCTTGAATGGAGAACGGGTGTCGAACGGAACCATATTCTTGTTGAGTGTGATCTCGGCCTTCTCAAGCTCCTTCTCGGCCATCCTTCCGGTGACATCCGGGAACTTGGTTCTCAGGTCGATCAGCATCAGATGGTTGTCTGTGCCGCCGGAAACCACCTTGTAGCCTCTTGCGACGAATTCCTCGGCCATCTTCTTGGCGTTGGCCATCACCTGCTTCTGGTATTCAACATATTCTGGCTGCATCGCCTCGTAGAAAGCGACTGCCTTGGCGGCGATCACGTGCTCAAGAGGTCCGCCCTGAACTCCAGGGAACACGCTTGAGTTAAGGATCGCGCTCATCTTCTTGATCTCGCCCTTAGGAGTTTTCAGTCCCCAAGGATTGTCGAAGTCCTTGCCCATCAGGATGATGCCTCCGCGTGGTCCACG
>CAVKYA010000099.1:0-7986 GCA_963660255.1 Bacteroidaceae bacterium
TGAATCTGGAAAAACCGTACTTTCAGGTCTTTGCCCGAAAGTACGGTTTCGTTCCGAATCTTTCCATAATGGATCTTCTGTTCAACGAAGGTCCAGATTCAATCTCTTATCTGAAGAATCTGTAGATTTTTTCGCTCACTGAGCACTTGTGGTTCGACAGGCTCACCAACCGGATGTCACGGTCACTGAACTATCGGTCGCTGAGCCTGTCGAAGCGCCGAAATGACCGAAACTCAGTTTAGAACCGCCACCCGAAGGTCGCCGTGACGCTGTAGATATCCCTCTTGTTGAGGATCAGCGGTGACGCTACATCCATATAATCTGCGTAAGGTGAGATGTATTCATCCGCCATCATCATCAACCTTGCCGCGATGTCCGCGAAGAACGATCCGTTTGATGAATATCCAAGGCCTACCGAGAATGAGTTGATCCTGTCGTTCAACTTGGTCTTCTCATTCCCGTTGTAGGTGTATTCAGGTGTCGTTGTGAAATTGTAGCCGGCGCGCACCGCAAATTCCGGAACGGGCTTGAACTCCGCTCCGATCCTTACCATATGCGACACCCCCATACAATCACGGATCTCGTTGTTCAGGTCGTCGAAAGTGTTGTCCCAGCTGCCTTCCTTGCTCATAAATTTCATTGTGCTGTAGTCCGTCATCTCGTAGTCGGCACTGATAAGAGCCATTCCCGCGAATGTGAACGCCGCACCAGCGTTCAGCCTGTATGGAGAACGCAACCGGTAGGAATATTCGCTCTCTGGAGTTATGGCTGATCCGTTAAGCTGCGAGTCCGTGTAGTTTACATTCACGTCAAGGCGCGAGCGCTCGTTGATCTCCATTATTGTCGGAGTCTGCACGGCGGCTCCTATCCGCAGTCCGTCAACAGGTCTCCACAAAAAGCCGAACTTTCCATAGACTCCGCTTCCGTCAGCTGTGTAGGAGTAGCGTGTACGGTAATCACTGAAGCAGGTCTTGCCGTTTTCGCCGAAGTCTATCTCAAAAGCGGACGGGTTTTCGGCCGCTTCCTTGAAATATTCATCGTAGTTGTAGTTGATCGATGTGATGCCGAGATTCGCTCCCAAAAAGAACGTGTCGCCAAGGTTGAATCCTACGTTGAGCAGCACGTCGTACTTGCTACCGGTGACGTTGCGGCCGTAAGCCTGGTTCAAGGCTCCAGGAAGATAGATGTTGTATATGTAGTTGCCGTTCTCGTCCATCTCTCCTGTGTTCTCGCAGGCTTCGGTCGCCCCTATGTAGCGCCAGTAATAAGCCGGATCCTCGGGATCTCCGTAGTTGGCGATCGCTCCGGCCTGGGCGTTTGCGATGATATTCCAAGGTGCGAACTGTTTTCTGTCGTCCGCATTGTAGTAGGCGTTGTCCCAGATATCGATCTCATTGTTGTTTCCGTCGCGGTAGCCGTTCAGAAAGTCGATGTCGAATCCATCAGCGGCAACGGCCATTGAACTGATGTAACTTGTCTTGTCGTTCCTGCCTCCGGCCAGCATCTTACCGGTGAAGTTGTTCGTCCCGTTGACGACGATTCCGTAAGTGATGGACTTAAGGCCGCTTCTGTTGCCTAAGTCCCAATTGAACGTGGCCCCGAAGTTCGGCAAAGAGAACCGTGTCAGATTCTTGCTTTGCTCATTGATGAACTTGTCAAAGTCTCCGACAGGATAGGCGCTGTAGGAAGCGTTCATCGAACTCATCGTGAGGTTCGGCGTGATCGTGAACTGGGAATATCCCGCCACAGCCGATCCTGCAGGGTTGATCCCGATTGAGCCAAGGTCGCCGCCGACAGCCGTCATCGCGTTGCCCATACCGATCGACCTTGCCGTTCCATAGTAATTGTTCTGGCTGAATGTCAGCCCATCGTACATTGTCTGCGCTCCGGCCGCTACAGCGGTCAATGACATAAGCGCAGTGAATATTGCCTTTCTCATTTCAATTGTTATTAATGGTTACCTTCTTCCGCCGCCGCTTCTGGAGCCGCCACCGCTGTACGAACCACCTGAGCTTCTGGAGGATCCACCGCCGGAGAATCCGCCTCCTGAATAGCTGCTACTGCTGCGGCTTGAACTGCCGGAAGAATATGAACTTGAGGAACTTCTGCTCGTTGAGTAACTGCTTGAGCTTCTCGTTGAGCCGGAAGAATAGTCATTGCTGGACGAAGACCTGTAGGAAGATCCCGAAGATCTGTAGCTGCCGGTGGAAGAACTCCTGCTGGAACTACCTGATGAGTAGCCTCCAGATGTCGTTCCGCTTGAACTCCTGTTACTGCTTGCCGGTCTTGAGTACATCGTTGATGATGACGAAGATGATGAACGGCTGCTGCCGTAGGATGACCTTACGGAAGAAGAACCGGTTGAGCTCCCGAATGAGGAAGATCCACTCGATCTTACCGTGCTTCCAACTGATGACCGTGCGGAAGATGCCCTGTCTGCTGATGACCTGACAGATGACGACCTTACGGACGAAGATCTGACAGATGAGGATGCCGGCCTGTTCACCGAAGATATCGATGACCTTGTCCCGCTTGTGCGTCCACCGATGCTTGAAGATCTTGTGCCAGACGCTGACATTGAGGATCTTGTCGATCCGACACCGCTTCTGGATCTGGTCATTGATGAGCTTCTCACTCCGGCGCTCCTTGACGAGGAACCAATCCCGCTTCTTCCGCTGGATCCGGTTGTGCTGAGGCGTGGAGTATAGACTCGTCCGCTGCCAGGGCCGAAGAAGTTGTGGTCGTGATGATGATGGCCGTAGCCCCATCCGCCATAGAACCACGGATCGTGCCATCCACCGTACCAACCTCCATACCATCCACCGTACCATCCGCTATAGTACCAAGGATCCCAGTACCACGGGTCGTACCAACCGCTGTAATACCACGGATTGCCCCATCCCCAGGAATATCCATAGTACCAAGGATCATAGTGCCACGGAGAGTACCATCCTCCGTAGTACCAAGGATTGGCACCCCAATAGATTGAGGTGTAGAAAGGACGGTTCCAGGAATACCAGGATGTAGCGTACCAAGGCTGGTATGCTGCCCAGGTGTCGAACCCGTTGTCGTAAAGATAGACGGACGTTGTGTTGTCCGTGTTGTTGAAATCTATTCTCGCCGCTTTGTTCTCAGGGATGAACAGGGTGTCCACCTTCTCTCCGCTCTTCATAAAGATCGGTGAGTTCTTAGTCTTGGCCACAAGAAGGTCGGTCTCCTCGTCATTGGCTGAGACGACCGCCTCCTCGGTCTGATGAACCTTGGCTTTTGAGGTATAGTAGATTCCATCCTGATACTTCTGTCTGGAAGCATCGCTGGCAAACTGCGCCGCTGAACCGCACGAAGTCAGTGCCAGAAGCGCCGAGATAAAGAGGATTGTGCGTGTTTTCATTTCTGAATCTCCTATATTTAACAATAAATTCGTAACTTCGTGGCCGCATCCAAAGGTGTAGGCCACACAAATGTTCTTCAGTGAACAAAATCCATACCTTTCGGAATATTGCACAATAATAAGAATAATTGACAAAAACAGCAAGGAATATATGGCAAAGGAAGTGACAAAAAGGTCTGAGAATTATTCTCAGTGGTACAATGATCTGGTAGTGAAGGCAGACTTGGCGGAGCAGTCCGCCGTCAGGGGATGTATGGTCATCAAGCCTTATGGCTACGCGATCTGGGAGAAGATGCAGCACGCTCTTGACACGATGTTCAAGGAGACCGGCGCGGTGAACGCTTATTTCCCGCTTTTCATCCCTAAGTCTTTCTTCAGCAAGGAGGCCGAGCACGTGGCTGGATTCGCCAAGGAGTGCGCCGTTGTCACACACCACAGACTTATGAACGACCCTGACGGAAAGGGCGTTGTTGTGGATCCGTCCGCCAAGCTTGAGGAAGAGCTGATTGTGAGACCGACCTCCGAGACAATCATTTGGAGCACCTACAAGAACTGGATCACATCCTGGAGAGATCTCCCTATTATGTGCAACCAGTGGGCGAACGTTGTCCGCTGGGAGATGCGCACAAGGCTTTTTCTCCGCACCGCCGAGTTCCTCTGGCAGGAGGGACACACGGCTCACGCCACCTCTCAGGAGGCTCAGGAAGAGGCACAGAGAATGGTTCAGGTGTACGCCAAGTTCGCCCGCGAGTTTATGGCTCTGCCTGTGATCGTGGGACACAAGAGCCCTAACGAGAGGTTCGCCGGTGCCCTTGACACCCTTACCATCGAGGCGATGATGCAGGACGGAAAGGCTCTTCAGGCCGGAACGTCACATTTCCTCGGTCAGAACTTCGCGAAGTCTTTCGATGTGAAATACACGGACAAGGAAGGCCAGCAGCAATATGTCTGGGCCACATCCTGGGGCGTTTCCACAAGACTTATGGGAGCCCTCGTGATGGCTCACGGTGATGACAACGGACTTGTCCTGCCGCCGGCTCTCGCCCCTATTCAGGTCGTTATGGTTCCGATCTACAAGACCGACGAGGATCACACGAGAATTCTTGAGAAGATGGATCAGCTGAAGAAGGCCCTTGAGGCTGAGGGACACACGGTCAAGATTGATGACCGTGACACCCTGCGTCCTGGATTCAAGTTCGCCGAGTGGGAACTCAAGGGAGTCCCTGTACGTCTGGCGATGGGACCTCGTGACCTTGAGAACGGTACGGTCGAGGTTCACAGAAGAGACACTCTGGAGAAGCAGACTGTCGCTCTTGAAGGACTTGACAAGTCAATCGCGGCTCTCTTGGATGATATTCAGAAAACCATCTACCAGAAAGCCTTCGACTTCCGCGCCTCAAACGTCGAGAAGTGCGATGACTGGGAGGAGTTCAAGGCCAAGATCGGCACCGGCAAGTTCCTGCTCTGCCACTGGGACGGCACGGCCGAGACCGAACAGAAGATCAAGGACGAGACAAAGGCCACGATCCGCTGCATCCCTGTGGACAGCTTCGTCTGCGAGGAGGAGGGCAAGGACATCTACTCCGGCAAGCCTTCGAAGCAGAGGGTGGTGTTCGCTATCTCATATTAATGAATATAATAAACTGACTATGAACGAGAAATCAATAAGACGCATCGCGTTGTCCGTGGCTCTTGCGCTTGTCGCTTTTGGGGCTTTCGCGCAGACAGACACGACAAGGAGAAACGCCCAGTCCGCCGCTGCCGCCGCCGCGAAGCTGCTGACACAGACAGAGGAGACCAAGGTTGTGGCTCCCAAGCCGAACTACTGGACTAACTCATTGATGACGAACCTGAACTTTGTCCAGAGTAGTTTCACGAACTGGGCGAAGGGAGGTTACAACAACTACGCCCTCAGCGCCTACATCGACGGCAACGCCAAGTGGAAGAAAGGCGAGATGTACTGGAACAACCGTCTCCAGTTGGACTACGGATTCCTTTATTCCGCCGACAAGCCGATCATCCAGAAGAACAAGGACAGGATACTGTTCGAGAGTACCTGGGGATATAAGGCCACCAAGACCTTGAACTACTCCGCCAAGTTCACGTTCCTCAGCCAGTTCGCCAACGGTTACAACTATCCGACTCCGGCCGTGGAGGAGGACAAGGAGCCGTCAAGCAAGGATTGGAGGAACGCCCGTGTGCTGAAATCTAGCATCCTTTCTCCTGGAACGGTCAATCTTGGTCTTGGTATCGATTGGGTGCCGAGCAAATGGTTGACAGTCAATATGGCACCTATAACCGGCGGTTTCACCATCGTGGGGAACGAGAAGCTGAGAAAGAACAATGGTATGGAGAGGAAGAAGAAATACGCGGATGCTGAGGAATATCCGGACAGCAAAGATGAAAAGGATATCTATTACACGACTGGAAACTATTACAAACCGGCTCGTTTCGAGTTCGGTGCCCAGCTGACCGCCGACGCGAAGGTCAAAGTCAATGACAATTTCGAAGGCTCCACACATCTGCTTCTGTTCTCCAACTACTTGAAGGATCCTCAGAACATCCGTGTGAACTGGGACACCCGTCTGATGTGGAAACTCAGCAGATTCTTCTCGCTGAACATCACGACCAACCTTATCTACGACGACACTGTCCTCATTACGGACAAGGATGGAAACACCGGTCGTAGGGTGCAGTTCGCGCAGGCTCTCCAGTTCGGCTTCACCTACACGTTCGCAAGCAAGAAATAGATTTCCTGAATATGCGGGAGCGTTTTGACAGAATCCTGAAAGGGCTGCTTCCCGATGGGGAGGCGGTCCTTTTGGCTGTCAGCGGAGGAGTGGACTCGATGTGTATGGCGGATCTGTTCCTCAATTCCGCCGCCAAGGTGCGTTTCGCGTTGGCTCACTGCAATTTCCATTTGAGAGGGGATGAGAGTGACTCGGACGAGGCTCTTGTCAGGAAATGGGCCGAAAGACACGGAATCATATTCATAAAAAAGGATTTTGACACTTTGGGGTACGCCGCTTCAAATGGCGTGAGTGTCGAGATGGCGGCGAGGGAACTGCGTTACGCTTGGTTCGCTGAGGTGTGCCGGGAACAAGGATTCGCCGCTCTGGCCGTCGCTCACAATGCCAACGACAATGCGGAGACGATGATTCTGAATATGTTGCGTGGCACCGGCGTGAAAGGAATGACTGGAATGCGCCGCCGCTCGTCTTTGTCGGGTTCCGATGCCCTGCTTATCAGGCCTCTGCTCGATTTTCCGAGGAAGGATATTTTTGAATATGCCGTCTCGCACGGGTTGCAGTGGCACGAGGACAGCACCAACGCAGATTCTGCCTACAAACGCAACTGCATCCGCAACGAGATATTCCCTCTCTTCGAGAGGTTGAATCCGTCATTCCTGACTACCTTGAATGAGGATATGGAGCGGTTCGCGCAGGTTCAATCCATCGCTGATGAATATGTCCGTTCGGTTTCGGAGGATGTGGTACGCTCTGGCTCGGATGGGCTTCCCGCAATTGATCATAAGAGACTTGCATTGAAGAAGGATTGGGAATATGTACTTTTCCGCCTTCTGGAGCCTTTCGGTTTCACTTCATCTGTGGTCGCGGATCTGGCTTCCGTTTTGAAAAGTGGCGGCACCGTCAGCGGCAGGAAGTTTTTTTCTTGCGAATATGTCGCTGTGACTTCGGCCAAAGAGATTCAGGTGATGAGGCTTGGAAGTCGTAAGGACGGTCACTTCGACAGGCTCAGTGACCGATCCGTTCCGGTCGCTGAGTCTGCTACATCGGTCGCTGTGCCTGCTTCATCGATTGCTTCTCCTGTCGCAGAGCCCGTCTCGTCTGCGGTTCGACATCCTTTCCCGGTCGCTGATCTGGTCTCATCTGCGGTTAGACATCCTTTTCCGGTCGCTGAGCTTGTCGAAGCGACTGACGTGACCATCGAAGGACCAGGAATATATTCATTGAACGGAATTAAGATTTCCGTCTCATTGTCTGATGATGTGAGGAATGTAAGGACCGGTAAGGGCGAAACTAAATTCGACACCGTCAAGATTCCGTTCCCTTTCACGATAAGGCATTGGAAGAACGGCGATTGGATGCGCCCTTTAGGAATGAAAGGCCGCAAGAAACTCAGCGACATATTCGTTGACCTGAAATTCAGCCTTCCGGAAAAGGAAAAAGCCCTCGTCATCGCTGACGAAGGCTCTCATATTCAAGCATTGATAGGTCATCGCATAGATGACTCCGTCAAGGTGACGAAAGACTCAACTTCCGTCACTGTTGTCCGTCTTATCTGATTTCGATCTCGAACGGCATCCTTGCGAAGACAAGGTCGCCCTGGCCTTTTGCCCAGGTTCTCTGCCAGTCAAGCAGATTCTTGGCCACACCTTCCAACGGAGTGCCATCAAGTACGTTAGCCATAGCTTCCTCAGGGCTCGTGGTCTTGCCGAACTGTTGCAGCAACTGCTCCATCACCGTCAAAGGCTTAGGATAACTTGCGATGCCCCAGTTCTCAACTTCAGAGTCTCCGGCCATCGAAGCCGCATACTTTATCGCATCCTCCAGCGTTCCGATTTCGTCCACAAG
>CAVKYA010000100.1:0-1547 GCA_963660255.1 Bacteroidaceae bacterium
GCCGGGAACGAGCCTTTGTAAAGCGTGACTTTCTTCACGGCCTCCGGCTGGAAGATCGAGAACAGGCCCAACATATGCTCGGTGTTGTAGAGCGAGATTCCGTCCAGAAGAAGCAGGTTCTCGTCCGGCCCGCCTCCGCGCACATATATTCCCGAGAAGCCTTCGGCTCCGCTTTGTACTCCCGGCATCAATTGGATAGTCTTCAGGACATCGGCCTCGCCTAAGAGGACAGGGGTGTTCTGAATCATATTCATAGGAATCTCGATCGCGCTCATCTTGGTGGCCGTAATTCCGGATTCCCTTTGCGCCGAGACAACAGCTTCCTTGAGTTCGGTGTTCGCTTTCAAGGCGACGTTGATTGTGGTGTCGCGGAGAAGGTCGATGGTGACGGTCGCATCATCATAGCCGACGTATGAATATTTCAGCGTCACCTGTCCGCCTTGTGGAAGAGTCAAGGTGTAGAATCCGTAATTGTTTGTGGCCGAGCCGACTCCATCGGAGAGCACCCCGGCTCCGATCAGTGTCTCGCCCGAGGCCTTGTCCGTGATGTGTCCGCTCACGGTGACTTTTGCGCGCTGGTTCTGGGCGTGTAGGCTTCCTGTGAAGGACAACGCCAACAGCAGTGGAATCGTGACGGCGATCATTCGGTTAAGATATTCCATATTCATAAAAGTTTAGTTAATTCAATCTTTGCGGTTGTTTTAATTATTCAAACAACTTCTTAACGTTTTTACAAAATTCCCGAAAGCCAAATTATTGCAATCGGTCGGCCAATTTTTTTCACAATGCAAAATTGGCCAATTTTTTTTGATTAACATCTTGTTTCATAGGGGTTTTTCTTAAATTTGCAGATATGCAAAGAAAAAATCTTTATATTCTTTTTGTTTTTTTAGCTTTTGCCCTTATCCTGCTCTCGCCGGGATGCAAGAGAAAGGCACAGGATAGTGAGACGGAAACAGTTGAGGAAGTGAAGGATACGCTTCCTCCTTTGGGCTTCTGGCCGGATTCGCTGGATCTTGCGGAGGATGCCGTGAGGAATGGCGAGACTTTCACCGGTCTGATGAACCGTCTTGGTCTGTCTATGAACGATGCGATGAAGATGGCGCAGGCCTGTGACACGGTCTTTGACGTCAGAAAGATGCGTGCGGGCAACAAGGTTCAGGCGTATTACCAGTTTGACACGAGTGGGACCGGCAGCACCGAGGGGCCGGCACTGAAGTATGTCGTCTATGAAAGGAACAAGATTGACCGTGTGGTGTTCCGTACGACTGATCCGTTCGATGTATGGGAATGGTCTAAGCCTGTCGAGAGCACAAGAGAGTTCACGGATGTGACGATCAAGTCATCCCTCTGGAACGATATGCTGGCTGCAGGCAGTTCTCCTCAGTTGATTGTCCCGTTGTCTGAGATCTATGCCTGGTCGGTGGACTTCTTCGGGCTTCAGCCGGGAGACCGTTTTCGGGTGCTGTATGAGCAGAGAAAGTGCGATGGAGAGATAATCGCCGTTGACACAATTTATTATGCGGAGTTTATCAGAGATGAGAAGA
>CAVKYA010000100.1:2441-7976 GCA_963660255.1 Bacteroidaceae bacterium
TGAACACCTTCGGTGATGTAGCCCAGTCCAGAGAACTGACGGCTCAGCTTGTCAGCGAGATTCAAAAAAAGTCGATGGAGGAGATCGGAATCCCTTGCATCTATGGCCTTGATATGATCCACGGCGCGAGCTACCTGTCGGACGGAACCTTTTTCCCGCAGGAGGTCAACCTCGCGGCAACCTTCAATCGTGAATATGCCCGCGCGATGGGTGTGGCTATGGCTTACGAGACCAGGGCCGCGATGGTTCCGTGGGTGTTTTCGCCGGTTATGGATCTCGGGCGCAACCCTGTATGGCCAAGGCAGTGGGAAAGTTTCGGAGAGGACGCTTATCTGAACGCCGAGATGGCCGTGGCCGAGACGAAAGCCCTTCAGGGTGAGGATCCGAACCATATTGACGGCAAGCACGTGGCTGTCAGCGTGAAGCATTTTATGGCCTACGGCGTTCCAGTCTCGGGTAAGGACAGGACTCCGGCGATCGTGTCGGAGAACGATTTGAGAGAGAAATTCTTCCGTCCGTTCAAGGACTGTCTGGAGGCCGGTGCGTTGACATTGATGGTTAATTCCGCTTCGATCAACGGGATCCCTACGCACGCCAACAAGGAACTCCTTACCGGTTGGGTTAAGGCTGGCCTGAACTGGGACGGTTTGATCGTCACCGACTGGGCAGACATCAACAATCTGTACGAGCGGGATCACGTCGCCAAGGACAGGAAGGAGGCTCTTGCGATGGGCATCAACGCCGGAATCGATATGATTATGGAACCGAACGACCCTGGTTGCTGCCTTGAACTGAAGGAGGTTGTCGAGGCCGGGCTGATTCCGATGTCCAGAATCGATGACGCTGTCCGCGGGGTTCTTCGCCTGAAGTTCCGCCTTGGGCTGTTCGACAATCCGACCTGGGATGTCAGCGGTTACGACAAGTTTGGCTGCAAGGAATTTCAGGACGCATCCTACGCCGCTGCCGTCGAGTCCGAGGTGCTTCTCAAGAACGAGGGGAATATCCTTCCTCTTGAATATGGCAAAAAGGTCCTTGTGACAGGCCCTAACGCCAACTCTATGAGGACTTTGAACGGAGGCTGGTCTTATACCTGGCAGGGCGATGCCGACAGGTTCGCCGGAGACTGCAACACAATCTATGAGGCGATCGCACAGAAATTCGGTGAGAAGAACGTGATTTTTGAGCCTGGTGTGATTTACGACGAGACAAACCGTTGGGCACCAGGGGCTTGGCAGAAGGAATATGCGCCACAGATCTCCAAAGCAGTGGCTGCAGCGTCAAAGGTTGATGTGATTGTCGCTTGTGTTGGCGAGAACAGCTATTGCGAGACTCCAGGCAACATCGACGACCTTAATCTTTCGGACAACCAGAAAGATCTGGTGAAGGCTTTGGCCAAGACTGGCAAGCCGATAATCCTTGTCCTGAACGAAGGACGTCCGAGGGTACTGCGTGAGATTGAGCCATTGGCCAAGGCTGTCATCGATGTGATGCTTCCGGGCAATTATGGTGGCGATGCCCTTGCCGCTTTGATAGCAGGAGAAGAGAACTTCAGCGGAAAGCTGCCGTTCACCTATCCTAAATATGTCAACTCGCTTCACACCTATGACTACAAGGTCAGCGAGAGCCGCGAGACAATGGCTGGTGAATATAACTACGATGCTATTATGGACGTGCAGTGGCCGTTCGGCTACGGACTCAGCTACACCACTTTTGAATATTCTGACTTCAAATGCCTGAATGGCTCTGAGTTCGCCTCGGGAGATGATCTCAAGTTTGAGGTGACTGTCCGGAACACCGGCTCGCATAACGGCAAGGAGGCTGTCCTGCTATATTCAAGTGACATTGTGGCGAGCCTGATTCCTGATGTGAGGCGTCTTCGTGAGTTCACCAAGGTTGAGCTGGCACCGGGGGATAGCAAGGTGGTTTCGTTCACTGTGCCTGCCAAGGAACTGGCTTTTGTGGGTGCTGACGGGAAGTGGCATCTTGAGTCCGGTGATTTCAGGATGAGTTGCGGCGGGCAGTCGCTGATGCTTACCTGCAACGAGACGAAGGTTTGGGAGACGCCTAATATTTAATGTCGCTTCGACAGGCTCAGCGACCGTGATGTTTTGGTCACTGAGCTTGTGGTTGCTGAGCTTGTCGAAGCATCGAAGAACCGAAAGCACTAAATGTCCTCTGTGATATTCACCAGCGAGGTGGTGTCCCAGTTGAAGACATATTTTCTGTTACCTATTGGGAGCGTGATTTCAATTGAATCCGCTCCCGGTTTGTATTTGGCGTAGGCGTGTCCTTCTATGGCCTTGTTGGGAGCGATCGTGTAGTCGCTGAGGTAGCCGATGCTGTTACGCTCGATTCTTGCCATATCCTCGGCCTCGTTGTCCGTGATCATCATCGTGGCGATGTAGCCGGCCTCTTCAATGGCGGCGCTGCCGATGTCTCTCAACAAATCCTCTCCGAAAGAATCTCTGTCATCGGGATCCCCGCGGACAATCGCCGCCAGAAACAGCGTCGCGCAGAGCGTGCATATTCCTAAACCTATGGTTTTTGCGGTCTTTAGCCCTCCGATTCTGTTCAGGTAGCGGCTCTGTGTGAACAGTTTGACAGGCCCGAGCCTTGAGGCGACTGTGGTGTTGCGGAAGTCGAACCGGACAGGAGAGTCAGTGTTGTTCTGGATGTAAAGATCAATGCGGTAATATTTTCCGTAGTGTTGAAGGAAACGTACGTTCATCAGCACATCCAGTCCATCCACGGCGAAGACTTTCCAAGCGTTGCCGTCACGGTCCATTTCCATTTTCGGGCCGTGGACCGGAGATCTGTCCGGAATCCGCACGATTTTCAGTCCAGGAGCATCCTCGCTGAACAATGGTTGGAATGCTATCGTGTCCTTTGCCTCTATCTTTGGAATGGTGTCAATGATATTTCCCTGGGCGGAGGCGGTGACGCTCAGGAAGAAAAGCAATGCGGCCGGAATCACCGACCAATATAAACGCGCTTTCATTTTGGTGCTGGTTAGATCAATGATCTTATGGATAGCAAATACCGTGCTTGTCAAATATCCGCGACTTATTTTTTGACGCTTCCTAAAGATTTATTTGCTATTTTTGTATTCAGACAATTTTAGACGGAAATGAAAATATTCAAAAGGATCGTTCTGACGGTCACAATGCTTCTGATGGCATCGGCTCCATCCTGGGCTGTTTTCAACGAGAAGAACCTTACGCAAACCCTTCAGGTTCTGCGTTATGAGCTTTGCAAGACTTATCTGGAGATGGAACGCAACCAGATGTCGTTCGAGTCTCAGGATGACAAGCAGCACGCTGAACTTGTCCAGCTTATCCAAAGCTGCAACGAGCTGTCGCTGATGCTCTATTCCCAGAAGCAGGACTTCACGTTCGACCTCACCTACGCCTTGCAGCAGGTTACGGATCAATACCATAACTTCACGCAGAGCCGTATGCCGTACGACAACATCATCTCTTATCTGAATGTGGAGATCGACCGTTATGACAGGTTGGTGACTGCGCTGAAGGTTCTTCCGCCGGAACTGATCGAGCTCCCGGACAGCCTCGGACCGTCTTTGCTGGATTCGCTTGCTGCCACATTGCAGGGGCACGTCCTTCCGAATGATTCCTACACGGAAGCCCATTCGGATGATCCGGAGCACGCCGGCCACAATCATTTCGGGATATTCGTTGAAGAGGATGAGCACGACCACGGATCTTTCAGCCTTGACAGCCTTTCGCAGGTCGCCAGAGACAGTTGCCTTCACTATTCGACGCGGCTGCTGAAGATGTTCACTGACATCCGTGACCATATGATAGAGGACAATGAATATTATGAGACGACCAACAAGCGGCTTAAAGAGGCGTATGACTATGCTCAGGAACGCTATAAGCTGGTTCAAAAGAAGATATTCATTGACGGTCAGGATAATTATTGGACAATTCTGACCAGCCTGAAGTCATATTCATTGAGGGCTGCGAAGGATTTCAATGACAAATACGGACGGGCGTATTTCACTGATGTGAAAAGTGAATGGCGAGGGCCGATGGTCGTCGGGTTCTCTTTTATGGTGCTGATCTACCTTGCCATAGCGACACTTTTGAGTATGTTGATTGTCAAGATGTTGATGCGTCGGGTGAAGTTCTTCAGGACGGAATGGTTCCGCAAGAGGGAGGCCGCCATATTTATGTTGGGGGCGGCGATTCTGTTCGTGATTGTCATAGGGATCGCAAGGAACGCCTCATCGACCTCGCATTTCTTCACTATGGCGGCCGGACTGCTGATAGAGTTCGCGCTTCTTCTGATCGCTGTCCTGACCTCGCTACTGATCCGCCACGACAGTAAGCAGATCAATTACGGTATGCGGATCTACACTCCGATTATGCTGATGGGACTGTTGGTCATCACGTTCAGAATCATATTCATACCTAACAGTCTGATCGCGTTGATTTTCCCACCGCTGCTGGTTGTGTTTGGATTCTGGCAGTGGGCTTCCATCCACCGCAACGGGCCGAAGGTGCCGAAGAGTGACAATTCCTACGCCATTGCTTCGTTCGTGGTGACGGCCATCACTTTTGTGATCTCCATAGTCGGTTACAGTCTGCTGGGGTTGCAGGTGTACATCTGGTGGATTTTCCAATTGACAGTGCTCCAGTTGATTGTCGCATGCGATGACTTACTCAAAAAGTACCGCCACAGAAGGGTTGACATCCTTGTGCGTGCCTACAGACTCAAGCATCAGAACGATGTCGGAAAGGACAAGGGCTCGTTCATCCTCGTGACTTGGCTCTACGACCTTGTGGAGATGGTGTTCATTCCGGTGCTTTATCTTTTGTCTATTCCTTTTTGTCTGTATATGGCCTCAGAAGTGTTCGACTTGACGGAAATATGCATGGACATGTTCTTCTACCCGTTCTTCAACTACGAGTACCTGCATCTGTCTGTGTCCAAGATGGTTTTGGCAGTCGGGTTGTTCTATGTCTTCAAGTACATATGTTATGTGGCGAGGGCTTTGTACAGGATTTATAAACTGCGTAAGACTCTTCGGCAGACAGGCGCTTCCTTGATCCGGGAGAACGAACTGAACCTGACTTTGGCCAACAATGTGATCGGCATCCTGGCATGGGGCACGTATTTCATAGTGACAATCTCGCTTCTGAATATTCCGACAAAGTCCCTGTCTGTGATTACCGCAGGTCTTGCCGCCGGTCTTGGTTTCGCGATGAAGGACATCCTGAACAACTTCTTCTATGGTGTGCAGCTGATGTCCGGCCGTCTTCGTGTCGGCGATTACATCGAGTGTGACGGAGTCCGTGGCAAAGTTGACAACATCACTTATCAAAGCACTCAGATAGAGGCTGTTGACGGAAGTATTATGGCTTTCCCTAACAGTTCCTTGTTCGCCAAGAATTTCAAGAACCTGACCCGCAACAATTCCTACGAGTTCCTCGGCTTGCCGATCGGTGTGGCTTACGGAACCGATGTGAATGAGGCCAGAAAAGTTATTCTCAAGGCTTTGGCTCCATTGTGCAA
>CAVKYA010000101.1:0-7975 GCA_963660255.1 Bacteroidaceae bacterium
CCGCGCATCCGACTGCGGCAACGCCCGGCGCCGTGAAAAAAATCGGCGGCGTGCGTCAGATTAAAAAAATTCGCTAAGGCAATTTTTCGACATGAAGGTCTCGTGGAGAATGCTGAGGTTTTATAAGGCAGGATGATAAAACTTAATAGAACTAAGGCATTGCAATGGCGGATTGAGGCTTTGACTATAAAAGGTTAGAGCCTCTTTTCTATGTTTAGGAAATCAGCACATTCACAATTTGAAAGACAGCGCGATAGAATATAGGCAAGGAGGAAATTACAATGCAAAACACTAAGAAACAGACCGAAGACACCATCAATCTGGATGTGATCCTCTTTAAATGCAGAGACATTCTACGTGCAGCACGTAATTCCGGTTCTTTCTTTGAAAAGCGTGACATGATGCTGACACTGGTATTCCTACGCTTTATCGGAGAGAAGTATGAAGATGGTATTGAAAAGCTCCGCCAAACTTTAATTGAACAAGGTCTTGACCCGGACGATGAAAATATCCGTGCGGGATTCTTTGATGATCCCACTTTTACAGATGGCACATATAATCTTCCACCTGAGGCAAGATGGAAGACAATAATTGATACTCCGGCACCGAAGCTGAATGTTGCATTGGATAATGCACTTCATAGCATTGCGGCTGGTTCTAAGCAGTTAAAGGGATGTTTTGTAGAAGGTACATTTACTACAAGAAATCTTGCTCCTAACGATATAAAAAAGCTGATTGATGAGGTTAATAAAATCAGCCATAAGCAGTTCGGTGAAGAAAAAGACCTTATCGGTCGCGTGTATGAGTATTTCTTAAAAGAATTTGCGGTCAATGCAACAAAGGAAGAGGGAGAATTCTATACCCCTCATGATGCTGTACAGCTTATCGCAACAATGATTGAGCCTTATGACGGCACACTGTATGACCCCTGCTGTGGATCCGGCGGTATGTTCATTCAGAGTGCGGCACTCGTAAAGTCAAAACAGGGCGATATCAACCGCATCAATGTATACGGGCAGGAAAAAGAAGCCGCAACTTACAGACTTGCAAAGATGAATTTGGCGCTGAGAGGAATTAGTCACCATCTTGGCGAAACAAACGATTCCACATTTACAAACGATCTGCACAAGGGTTCGTCCTTCGATTACATCATGGCAAATCCTCCATTCAATTTAAAGGGATGGTATGACAGCACTTTAGAGCATGATGCACGTTGGGTAGATTACCAGACTCCGCCTGAAAGCAATGCCAACTATGCTTGGATTTTGCATATGCTCTCACATCTTAAAAAGCAGACTGGTGTTGCAGGTTTCCTGCTTGCCAATGGAGCTTTGAATGATGGAGATACTGTCGAAATCCGTAAAAAGCTGATACAGAATGATAAAGTGGAGGCTATTATCGTACTGCCGAGAGAATTGTTTATTACAACTGATATCAGCGTTACTCTTTGGATTTTAAATCAGAATAAAAAGGGTGGTAAATATCACGGCAGAAATTTGCGTAACCGTGAGCACGAAATCCTTTTTATGGATTTGCGTACATGGACAGAAAATCCGGTAAAGGGCGAAAGCAAGAAGAAGGTAATGCTTGATACGGCGCAGATTGAAAGAGCAGCCGACATTTACCACACATGGCAGAGCGATGGAACAGACGGCAGTCACTACGAAGTGCCGGAACTGTACCGCAGTGTGGGCATTGACGAGATTGAAGAAAATAACTGGGCACTGACTCCAAGCAAATATATTGAATTTATCGACCATGACCTTGAAATTGACTATGAGAAAGAAATGTCTCGTATTCAGGCTGAAATGAAAGAGGTCATGAAACAGGAAAAACAATCCCAGCAGAGGCTGGAAGACGCATTCAGGGGGATTGGTTATGGGATTGAGTAAGTGTAGATTAGGTGATTGTGTTGAATTGTATTCTGAACGGTGCGGTATGCCAAATCTGACAGAATGGGATGTATCCGGTGTAAATAAGGATAAGGAGTTTTTTGAGCCATCCAAGCAAGTTGGTGCTGATACTAGCAACTACAAAGTTGTGCCTGTAAATTATTTTGCTTGTAATTTGATGCATGTTGGCAGAGATATGGTTTTGCCAATAGCATTAAATCATACAAAAAAAGATAAATATGTAAGTCCAGCATATACAATTTTTAAAATCAAAGACAATACACCTGTCCTGAGAGAATATTTTTTCATAATGCTCAAGTCCAATGAACAAGATAGATATTTCTGGTTTCATACAGATTCGTCTATTAGGGATGGTATGTCATGGGATGATTTTTGCGACCTTGAAATCGCCCTCCCACCCCTCGACATCCAGCAGAAATATGTGGATGTCTACAATGCCATGCTTGCCAATCAGCAAAGCTATGAGCGTGGGCTGGAGGATTTGAAGCTGACATGTGATGCGTATATTGATAAATTAAAGCACAAACGAACATTGGTAGAGATTGGGAATTTTATTCAACAGATAAATAACAAGAATATTGACAATCAAAAATATCGATTTGCTGGATTAAGCATGGACAATTATTTTATTGATTCAATTGCTGATGATACTGAATTAGATTTTACAAAGTACAAAATCGTTGAGCCTAATGAGTATGGCGCTGTCTTAATGAAAGTTGGTAGAGATGCACGTCTTACCATTGCAAGAAATACATCGAACGAAAGGTATTTGATTTCTCCAGCGTATTATACTTTTAGAATTACAGGGATTATGCCCGAATATTTTATGGCTTGCGTGAACCGTCCCGAATTTGAACGACGTGGTTGGTTTTCTTGCGATACAAGTGCACGTGGTAGTTTATCATGGGGCGAGTTTATGCAGTTAAAAATACCAAATGCCACTGATGAGGAACAATCAATTATTTCCGAACTTTATAAAGTGCAAGCTATTAGGATAGAAATCAACGAAAAACTCAAATCCCAAATCAAAGACCTTTGCCCTATCTTAATCAAAGGCTCCATCGAAGAAGCCAAAAAGTGAAAGGAGGCGTGTGCGCATGGCAGAGAGCCAAAACATAGAATATAAGGAATCATGGCGAGACGAATACCTGAAATGGGTATGCGGGTTTGCCAATGCGTGCGGAGGCAAAATCTATATCGGAGTCCGTGATGATGGAGAGATTGTTGGCGTCTCTGACAGCAAGAAGCTTCTTGAGGATATCCCGAACAAGATTAAGGACACGATGGGGATTATCGCGGATGTCAATTTGCTCTCTAAAGACGGTAAGGACTATATTGAAATCAAGGTCAAATCCAGCTCCTATCCGGTCAGTTACAAGGGAGAATACCACTATCGGAGCGGCAGCACCAAGCAACAGCTGCGCGGCGCCGCCTTGACGGAATTTCTCGTCGAAAAGACCGGCTATCGTTGGGATGCAGTCCCTGTGGACAATATTGGCGTGGACGATCTTGATGGCGAAAGTTTTGATATTTTCCGCAGGGAAGCCGTCCGAACGGGCCGTATGTCCAGGAGCGATTTGAACATTTCCAATGAAGAACTGCTAGACCATCTTGACCTTATGACAGACGGGAAACTCAAGCGTGCCGCGGTCATGCTCTTTTATAAAAAGCCCGGACGCATTGTTTCCGGATGCTATGTGAAGATCGGAAAGTTTGGGAAAGGCGCCGATTTGCAGTATCAAGATACCGTGGAAGGTTCACTTTTTCGCATTGCGGATCAAGTCATCGATCTGATTTATACGAAATATCTGAAAGCTGCCATCACCTATGAACATGATGTGCGCGTGGAAACCTATCCATTCCCGCGAGAAGGCGTTCGTGAGGCGGTTTACAATGCGCTTGGTCACAACAACTATGCGGCAAGCGTCCCGATTCAGATACGGGTTGAGGACGAGGCAATGTATATCAGCAACAACTGTATTTTGCCGCACGGATGGACTGTTGAAACACTGATGGGAACGCACAAGTCCGTGCCGTTCAATCCTTCGGTCGCCAATGCGTTTTATCGCGCAGGCTATATCGAGGCATGGGGACGCGGCATTCAGAAGGTGTTGGAATCCTGCAAGGAGCTTGGTTCCCCTGCACCGGAATACACAGTCTTGGGCGATGATTTAACGGTCAAGTTTACGGCACCGGTCGATGCCGTTGTTCCAAACGGACAGGATGTCCAAAAGGATGTCCAAAAAGATGACGGGACAGAGCTTCGTATATTGGACATGATTGCCAAGCAAAAGGACATTTCCATATCTGTCATGGCTGACCAAATGGGAGTCTCCTACAAGACTGTTCAAAGGGCAATCAATCATTTGAAAGAAAACGGTCGAATTCGCAGGAGCGGCGGCAAGCGATTTGGATATTGGGAAATCAATGAAAAGCATTGATCATAGGATTAAAAGCGAAAAATGGATCGTGGATTGAGGAGGCGTCATGGCAAAGCTGAAAAACTATAGCGGACGCTATTGCGAATCGGAATATGAAAATGCCTTTATTGCTTTTCTGGAATCCGTCGGCTGGCAGTATCTTGCAGGAAATCAGATTTCGCGCAGCTACAGCGAAGTCCTGATAGCAGAGGATTTCAAAGCCTTTATTGCGAAAACGAATCCCGGCTTGCTGCCGGAGGAAACGGAGCAGCTTTATGACACCGTTCGCCTTGCAGGTGCTGAGAGCGACTTTGCCACTCTGCACAAGGTGTATAAATGGATGGTGGACGGCATTCAGTTTACTCCGCAAAGCGGACTGCCTGTACAGGTTCCTCTGCTTGATTTTGAAACGCCAAAAAACAATATCTTCCGTGCGGTAAATCAATTCTCTGTGGAATATGTAAACAATGGTCAGCGTGAGACGCGCCGACCGGATGTGCAGCTGTTCATCAACGGAATGCCGCTCTGCATCATAGAACTGAAGAACCCTGCCGACGCCCACGCTACCATATACGATGCATGGGAGCAGATCGCGATCCGCTACTGGCGTGATATTCCGCAGCTGCTGCACTATTGCCCGTTGGCGTGTATTTCGGACGGTGTGAAGACAAGATTGGGAACAGTGCGCACGCCCTACGAGCATTTTTATGCATGGAGACGTGTCAATGACGATGACAAGATTTCCACCATGCCCTTTGCAGAAACAGAAACCATGATAAAGGGCGTGTATGCGCCGGAGCGTTTCCTGGAAATCTTCCGGGATTATATCTATTTTCAAGATGAAATCTTTGACTGCGATGAGCGGGAAATCGTCTGCCGTTATCCGCAGTTTTTTGCGGCAAGACGCCTTAGAGCGAGTATCGTAAAATCTGTCGTGGAGCAGACGGGAAAAGGCGGCACCTACTTCGGCGCGACCGGATGCGGAAAGACCTATACGATGGCTTTTCTTGCCAGACAGCTCTCACTCCGCTGCGGTGATATTCCCGAAATCGGCTCTCCGACCATCGTCATGATTGTTGACCGTGACGAGCTGCAGGAACAGGGAATCAAGCTGTTTGCCAAGAGCAAGGAATTTTTGAATCTTGGAGAGGTTTCTGTGGTGAAGGACAGAAAAACTCTTCGGCAGGAACTTGGAGCCAGAGAAAGTGGCGGCTTTTATATCTGCACCATTCAGAAATTTTGTGACCGCAAGGATGACAAAATCGGACTTATCAGCGATCGCAAAAATATCATCTGCTTCTCGGATGAGGCGCACAGAACCCAGCTGGAGCATTCCAGAAAGATTCAATTCAGCAAGGATGCCGACGAGAACATGAAAGCGATGGTTTCCAAGCCCTATGCAAAGGTACTGAAAGAGGCATTTCCACACGCTACCTTTGTGGGCTTTACGGGTACTCCGATTGCAGAAACCTATCAGACATTCGGTGACGAAATCGATCGCTATACTATGGATCAGGCTGTTGCCGATGGCTTGACTGTATCCATCAAATATCATCCGAGAATCGCCAAGGTTCTCTTAGACACGAAAAAGGTCAAAGAGATCGAAAGCTACTACAAAAGCTGCGCTGACGATGGCGCTACCGAGGAGGATATCGAAGCGAGCAAGAAGGCGATGAGTTCTATGGAAGTCATCCTTGGGGAGCCGTCTCGCTTGGAGCGTCTTGCCGTGGATATTCACGACCACTATGTCTCCGCTTGTGAAAAAGAACCGGACAGAATCCAGAAAGCAATGGTGGTATGTTCCAACAGACTGATTGCCTACAGCTTGCTTCTGAAATTCAAAGATAAGTATCCGGAATGGTTCGAGGACAAGAAGGTTCCGGATGGCACAGTGGCCACAAAAGAAGAACTTGACGAATTGAAGCCGATGCCGTTTATAACTATGGTTGCCAGTGTCGGCAGCAACGATAAGCCGGAAATGTATAATTACCTTGGCGGCGTTAAAAACGATAAACGCTCTAAGGAATTAGATGCGGCTTTCAAGAAGGAAAAGTCCAACTTCCGTATTGTTATCGTTGTCGATATGTGGATTACGGGCTTTGATGTGCCGTGTCTTACCTATCTATACAACGATAAGCCGCTGAAAAAGCATTTGCTGATTCAGACCATCAGCCGGGTAAACAGAGTTTATCCGGGTAAGCACTATGGCATGGTTGTCGACTATATCGGCATCCGCGACAATATGCGCGAGGCCATGAAGATTTATGGCGGAGATACTTCCGTTGCGCCTACCGCGGACGATGTAGAACAGGCCACGGGAGTATTCAGAGAGGAACTGGAAGTCCTTAAGACCATGTTCACAGAATATGATTTGAAGCCATTCCTAAATCCTAATGGAGATCCGGTAGAGCGTTATCGTCTGCTCGCTAAAGCGGCTGAGTATGTGTTTATCTCTACAGAGGAATTGAATTCTGAGGGAAAGCGCGGCACAGAGAAAGTGTCCTTTAAAACCTATTTCTTGAAGACCGTAAGGCGAATGCGCCTTGGCTATGATATTTGTCAGCCTTCCGGTGAGCTTGCCGAAAGTGAATCTGCATTAGCACAGTGCTTTATGGCAATTGCAGGCTTTGTACGCAAGATGAGCGGAACCACAGAGCTGGATACGGATACAATGAATCGTGCCGTATCAAAGATGGTTGAAGAAGCGCTACGCTACAATCAAGTGGAAAATGTTCTGGATGCCGGAGAGGAAGAAGATATTTTCAGTCCGGAATATTTCGAGAAGCTGTCCGATGTGAAAATGCCAGCCACCAAGCTGGAACTGCTCGTCAAGATGATTCGCAAGCAGATCAAGGAATACAGCAAGATTAATAAGGTTGCTGCCAAGACCTATCAGCAGATGCTGGAAGAAACGATTGCGGCGTATCATGAGCGGCGCAAGCATTTAAGCAGCGAGGAAGCCGGAGCCACACAGGAGCAGGCATCCGAGGACATTATCAAAAATGCTACGGAGCAGGCATTGAAGATACTTCGTCAGATGAACGAAAGCCGAGAAAGTTTCCGCAAAATCGGATTGACCTTCGAGGAAAAGGCATTTTATGATATCTTAGTGTCCTTGCGCGACCAGTACAACTTCGAGTACGGTGAGGACAAGGTAGTTGATGGTGTAATCGTCAATGACAAGTGCAAGTCGTTGGCAAAGAAGGTCAAGGAAATAATCGACACGCAGTCCTCTTTCTCGGACTGGCTCAATAATCAGAATGTCCGCAACAAGCTGAAATTTGATATTAAAGTTTGCCTTGTAAATAACGGATATCCGCCACAGTATAGCCCCGAGGTATTTACCAAGGTAATGGAGCAGGTGGAGAACTTCGAGGAGAATTCGGTTGTGCCTATTATAACAACTTACCCATTTCCAAAACCTGAACAATTAGATATGGCTGCGGAGGATACCGTCCCTTATGGGAAAAGAATTATTTGACAATATACCGAGTAAAGTGGCGGACGTATTGTCTGATGTTAAGAATGGACGAATAGGTCTGCCTGACCTCCAACGCCCATTTGTGTGGAAAGATAATAAAGTCCGTGAACTGCTTGATTCTATGATGAAGGGATACCCGATTGACTATATTATGCTGTGGG
>CAVKYA010000102.1:0-5805 GCA_963660255.1 Bacteroidaceae bacterium
GTTTTCAAATTGAAAGTTTTTGATTACATTTGGGATTGTGATTTTTAAGAATATTGCTGAAAATGAATAAATTTTTAAACATCATCGCCGTTTTGGCCGCCGCTCTGTCGGTCTCGGCCTGCAAGACAACGGTTCAGAAGCCACAGGACGTTGACTATCAGATGGAATATACCGTAGGGGACGTTACATTTGATATGGTAAAGGTTCCGGCCGGTCACTATACAATGGGGCTCTCGGCGGACAACCGCAGGAAGGTAACGAACGGAATTCCGCACGAGGTCGCCCTCGACGGATTCGTCATCAGCGCCAAGCCTGTCTCTCAGGCTCTGTGGACGGCGGTTATGGGCAGTAATCCGAGTTCGGTGCAGAACCCTGACGCTCCGGTCGATATGGTCTCCTGGGTTGATGTCGTGAAGTTTCTCGGCAAACTGAACAAGGCCACAGGCAAGATATTCATCCTTCCGACCGAGGCTCAGTGGGAATATGCCCAGAGGGTTCAGAACGGCAAGGACTTCACTTCCGTCGCCGAATGGTGCCTTGACAGTTATGACGCTGTCCCGGAAGGAGCCACGAGTGATGAATATTTCAAACCTATGACGTTGGCCGTCAATCCGGAAGGCCCTGCCGAGAAGGACGGCAAGGTTGTCCGCACCGTTCTGGAAAGAATAGAGGTTGACTGCCACACCAGTAAGGCCAAAGTCGGTTTCAGACTTGCCCAGCCGACCGAGGAGGTTCTGTCTGACGCGCTTCTCGGACAGATTGACGGTGTGGTTATCGACCGTGAGAAGGTGGACGCTTCGGACGCGAAGCCGGAAGTCATCACAGTCGGTGACGTGACCTTCAAGATGATCAAGGTCAAAGGTGGCACGTTCTCAATGGGTTACAATGCTTCCGACTCGCCTTATGACAGGTTCGTGAGTCCGGAGAACGAAGTCCCAGCCCATCCTGTCACTCTCGATGACTTCGAGATAGGGGAGACCGAGGTGACCGTTGCCCTGTGGAACGCCGTGATGGGGTCTGTCCCGTACCTCAATGATCTGGATGAGCCTCAGAAGCCGGTCGGAAATGTCTCCTGGTATAACTGCCAGACATTCATCAGCAGACTCAACGCCCTGACCGGACGCAAATTCCGTCTTCCTACCGAGGCGGAGTGGGAATATGCCGCCAGGGGTGGCCAGAAATCCCGTCACTACGGCTTCAGCGGATCCAACGCCTACGATGCGATGTGGTTCCTTGACAATGCCGATTCCAAACCTAAGAATGTCAAGACCCGTAAGGCCAACGAGTTGGGAATATACGATATGAGCGGAAACGTCTGGGAATGGTGCTATGACCGCGCGGCTGAATATTCAAAAGACGCTCAGATCAATCCAATCGGTGCCACGGAAGGCGGAACGAGGATTCTTCGCGGCGGAAGCTGCGCCAGCCGCTGGGATGCCTGCCGCATCTCCAACAGGTCGTATATGCCGGCCAAGAACATCAAGGGCACATTCGGGCTGAGGCTCGCGCTTTAATATTTTCTGAATATTATATACTAAACACTGATAATTGATTTTATGGAGGAGCAACTCAAAGTTACCTGTCTGCACGACAGCCACGTGGCTCTCGGAGCCAAGATGAGTCCTTTCGCTGGATTCGATATGCCGATTCAGTACTCTTCGATCACCGAGGAGCATCTGGCGGTCCGCAACAATGTGGGTATGTTCGACGTGTCTCACATGGGTGAGATCTTCGTCAGTGGCCCGGATGCGGAAAAGTTCGTCAACCACATATTCACCAATGACATCCGTCCTATGGTTCCGGGTCAGGTTCTGTACGGAATGATGCTTTACCCTGACGGAGGCACCGTGGATGACCTTCTGGTTTACAAGGAGTTCACCGCCGACCACTATCTTCTGGTCGTGAACGCCGCCAACATTGAGAAGGATTTCCTTTGGATCAAGGATCACGCCGAAGGCTACGATGTGAAATTGGTCAACGATTCCGACAACTGGGGACAGATCGCGCTTCAGGGACCTAAGGCCGAGGAGACTCTCGTGAAGGTGCTCGGTTACGCTGCTGACGCCGCGAATCTGACATTCTACACATTCAAGGATTTCGAGGATGCCGGAACAAGGGTCATCATCAGCCGCACCGGTTACACCGGAGAGGACGGATTCGAGATCTATGCCACGCCTGGTCTCATCGTGAAGTACTGGGACGCGTTCCTGAAGGCTGGTGTCGTGCCTTGCGGACTTGGCTGCCGTGACACCCTCCGTTTCGAGGCCGGTCTGCCTCTGTACGGTGACGAGCTTACCCCGGAGATCTCTCCTGTCGTCGCCGGTTTCAGTATGTTCTGCAAGCTGGACAAGGACGAGTTCATCGGCAAGGAGGCCATCGCTGACCAGAAGGCCAACGGCACGAAGATGAAGCTCGTGGGCATCGAGCTTCAGGACAAGGCCATTCCTCGTGCCGGCTATCCGGTCGAGCTTGAGGACGGCACCGAGGTCGGAGTCGTGACGACCGGCTACCACAGCATATCCCTCGGCAAGAGCATCTGCTTCGCCCTTGTGAAGAGGGAGTGTGGCGCGCTTGACGCTCCGCTTTCCGTGCGCATCCGCAAGAAGGTGTTCCCTGGGAAGGTCGTGAAGAAGAGATTCTATCAGACAAATTATAAAAAGTAGAGATTCAGCAAGTGTCTCCACTTGCAATAAGGTTAGATAATATATTCATAAATTAATAGATTCACTATGAGCAAAGTAGTAGAAGGCCTCCGTTACAGCGAGGACCACGAGTGGGTAAAGGTTGAGGGCAACATCGCCGTCATCGGTATTTCTGATTTCGCCCAGAAGGAGCTTGGCGACATCACCTACGCTGACCTCCCTGAGGTTGACGATGAGGTTGAGGCCGGTGAGGAATTCGGCGCTCTTGAGAGTGTGAAGGCTTCCAGCGAGCTTCTCTCACCTGTCTCTGGAAAGGTTGTCGAGGTCAATCCAGAACTTGAGGACGCTCCTGAGAAAATCAACGAGGACGCTTACGAGGCTTGGATCATCAAGGTCGAGATGAGCGACCCATCACAGGTTGACGCCCTTATGGACGCTGAGGCTTACAAGGCACAGACCGAGAAGTAATATGTCCGCGTTCCCTTATTTCCCTCACACTGAAGATGATGTCCGCGCGATGTTGGACAGGATAGGAGTGAAGTCTTTGGACGACCTCTATTCCGATGTCCCGAAGGATGTCATCTTCAAGGGTGAATATGACCTGCCGGAGGCAATGTCCGAGCAGGAAGTCAGGGACTTCTTCGAGTCTCTGGACAACAAGGACGAGAAACTGAAGGTGTTCGTCGGTCAGGGTGCCTACGACCACTACACGCCGTCCGTCGTTCCTTACATCACATCACGTTCAGAGTTCCTGACGGCCTACACTCCTTACCAGGCCGAGATCTCGCAGGGAACACTCAGGTACATATTCGAGTACCAGAGTATGATCTGCGCGCTGACAGGTCTTGACATCAGCAACGCTTCGATGTACGACGGCCCGACAGCCGCGGCCGAGGCCGTGAAGATGGCTCCGACCTGCACCAAGCGCAAGTCAAGGGTGCTGGTTTCATCCTCCCTGCTTCCTAACGTCATCAAGACCATCCAGACCTATGCCGGCTACCACGGTGTCGAACTGGCGCTCATCCCTTGCAAGGACGGACAGACCTGTCCGGATTGTATGAAGGCCGAGCTCGCCAAGAACGATGTGGCCGGAGTCATCGTCCCTTCTATCAACCGTTACGGCATCGTCGAGGACCTTACCGGCTTCGCTGAGGCTATCCACGAGGAGGGCGGTTTATTCATTGAATATTGCGACCCTTCCGCTCTCGCGGTGCTCAAGACTCCTGCCGAGTGGGGGGCTGACATAGCTGTCGGTGACGGCCAGAGTCTCGGAATTCCGATGAGCTTCGGCGGTCCTTATGTGGGCTTTATGGCCTGCAGGAAGGAATATGTCCGCAAACTCCCAGGAAGAATCGTCGGTGAGACCCGTGACACGGAGGGCCGCCGCTGCTTCTGCCTGACCCTTCAGGCCCGCGAGCAGCACATCCGCCGTGAGAAGGCCACTTCAAACATCTGCTCCAACCAAAGCCTTATGGCTCTCTATGTGACTGTCTATATGTCGCTTATGGGACCGAAAGGACTCAAGGAGGTCAACGACCGCTCCTATGCCGCCGCGCACTATCTCCACGACGAGCTTCTCAAGACCGGCAAATTCGCCGAGGTCTTCGACAGGCCGTTCCTCAAGGAGTTCGTGCTCAAGCCGTTGATGCCTGTCGAGAGGCTTCACATCAAGCTGCACGACGGAGGATTCTTCGCCGCCCTTGAGACCGAGGATGGCTATGTAAGTTTCTGTGCGACTGAAAGAAAGACGAAAGCCGAGATTGACGCTCTCGTCGCGTTGGTGAAGGAGGCCTAAGGAATATGAAGTATTACGATAAGCTTATTTTCGAACTCTCCAAAGAGGGGAGAGTCGGCTATTCCCTCGGCAAGAACGAGTGGACTTCCACCGCTGACGAGATTCCTGCTGGGCTCAGAAGGTCTGAGACAGTGGGGCTTCCTCAGGTGAGCGAGGTTGATGTCGTGCGCCACTACACCAACCTGTCCCAGATGAACTTCGGTGTCGATACCGGATTCTATCCTCTGGGAAGCTGCACGATGAAATACAACCCGAAGATCAACGAGGAGATCGCCGGGATGAAGGGCTTCCTCGGACTGCATCCGTTGCAGCCGGCGTCCACGGTACAGGGCGCTCTGGAGGTCTATTATAATATGGACAAGGCTTTGGCTGCGATCACTGGAATGGCACACTTCACGTTCGATCCTTGCGCCGGAGCGCACGGCGAGCTGACCGGTCTGATGATAATGCGTCAGTACCACATCCTGAACGGTGACCTCAAGAGGACCAAGGTGATCGTGCCTGACAGTGCCCACGGAACGAACCCGGCCAGCGCCGCCGTCTGCGGTCTGGAGGTGGTTGTCGTGAAGTCCAAGGCTGACGGCCTTGTGGATGTGAACGACCTCAAACCTCTGCTCGGCGACGACATCGCCGGCATTATGATGACGAACCCTAACACCCTCGGCCTTTTCGAGAAGGACATCGAGGAGATCGCAGCCCTCATCCACGGATGCGGAGGCCTTCTCTACTACGACGGAGCGAATATGAACCCTCTCATCGGTGTCGCCCGTCCGGGTGATATGGGATTCGACATCCTGCACCTGAACCTGCACAAGTCGTTCTCGACACCTCACGGTGGTGGCGGTCCTGGCTCAGGCCCTGTCGGTGTCTGCGAGAAACTGGTTCCTTACCTGCCTGTTCCTAAGGTGGTCAAGGATGAATATGGTCAGTTCAAGGTTCGTGGACGTGCCGGTGTAGGCAAGAGTGATGTGAAGAAGAACGCTGAAGGCTGTGAGAAGACCGCCGGAGAGGTGTCCGGATTCCTGGGCAACTTCGGCGTGATTCTGAGGGCCTACGCCTACATCCTTTCGCTTGGACGTGAAAACGTCAAGTTGGTCGGAAAGTACGCCACCCTCGGGGCCAACTACATCAAGGAGAGCCTCAAGGAGTACTACAAGCTTCCGATCCCGACAGTCTGCAAGCACGAGTTTGTCTATGACGGTCTTGTGAACGACGGCTCGAAGAAGGCCGCTGACGGAACCGTCGAGAGAGAAGGTGCCACGACACTGGATGTGGCCAAGAGGCTTCTCGACTTCGGTTTCCACGCTCCGACGATCTACTTCCCTCTGCTCTTCCATCAGGCCATCATGATCGAGCCTACGGAGACTG
>CAVKYA010000102.1:6108-7851 GCA_963660255.1 Bacteroidaceae bacterium
TGGCATTCAAAAGGTCAGGAGTTCGATTCTCCTATGCTCCACTTCCCGTTGAACAAGCATATTCAAGTACCTTCTTTCATATATGAAACAGAAGCGTAACGTCATATTCAAGGCTCTCGAAAGTTTTCCAAGAGTCGAGTTGGAGGACATCCGCCAGTATTTCGGCGCCGATGTTCCGACCAAGGTCCGCAAGACTGAGTTTGTGGACCGGCTTGGCGCATACATAATCGAGCGGCCTGCTGAGTGGCTCGGCAGGATGCTTGAAAGGGATTTAAGGCTTCTCAAGCGTTTGGTAGAGGCCGGCCCCGGAGTTCCGCTCTATCTGGACTATCCTGATTTTCCGTCCGTTCTTGAGACCATAAAGCTTCTTGGTTCTGACACATCCGATGAGAATTTCAGGGAGGTTTGGATTCCGAAGGATCTCTATGACATCGTGGCTCCTCACATCGACAATGTGCTGAGGGAAGGCGAGGAGAGCGGCATTTTCGAATCGGAGCAGGCAGCCTTAGGCTATCTCTGCCTCTACGGCATAATGACCGTTGACGAATTCTTCGACAAGATGCTTGACTATTGGGAATTCTCCGGCAGACACAGCATCGAATATTTCACGAATATGGTCTATGAGAGTCCGGTGATGAAATTGTGCCGGGTTGATTCCGCCGGCGAGCGGTATATGTGCGCTCCGAATATATTCGATCCAGATGACATCCTTAACCGCAGAAAGGAATATGCCGGGATAGAGTCCCTTCGCCGTTTCACTCCGGAGGATGCCTTGAAGGCCGGCGCCGGTTCTCCGTACTTTGTCTTCGGCCTGGATTCCAAGGAAGGAAGGAGGTTGGTAGAGATGCTGGGCAATTTGGGTTATGCCGGTGAAGATCTTATCCGAGAGGAGCACGACATCTGGATGAACGCCCAGATGATCGGAAAAGACGACACCACGGAGGCCATATTCGCAAGTGTGTCCCGCAAGCAGGAGGACATAGAGTCGTTCGAAGACTACGACGAATGTATGGAGATCGTGGCCGCCTACGCCAACACCCTTCCGAAATGGCTACTGAAAGGCTATTCCTCCAATGAGAAAAACAGCCTGAAAGTCGTTCTCCAGACAGAGGACGACCCGATCCAGTCAATGATCAAGAAGAATCCTATTCTTGGCCTTTTCGTCCCTCCGAGCCCTCTGGACGCCCCGTGCCCCTGTGGCAGCCACCTCTCCTACCGCAACTGCCACGGCAAGAATATGAGTTAGAAAGAGCCGAATGTCCTTGCGTCGCTTCGCTCTGAATGGACTGTGGCACTCTAACTATTCTTTTATATTGAGAGAAGTGATTGATTCATAGGATAAATCTGCTATATTTGCACAAATAGTTTGTGTTATGGCAAATAATGTCCTGACTGTCGCGGAGCAGATCGAGGCCCTTGAAAATCTCGGTATGATTATTGGCGACAAAGACAAGGCTGAGGAGATTTTGGGGGATATAGGATATTATCGCCTTGGTTTCTATTGGTTCCCTTTTGAGAAAAAGTTTCCGATAAAAGAAGGACGCGATCATTTGTTCAGGAAGGGTACATCATTTGACACGGTCGTACGTCTTTACTACTTTGATCAGGACTTGCGGCAGATGCTGTCAAAATATACGGGCAGGATCGAAATTCATTTGAAGACCACCATCGTCAATACTATGGCACGTTGGCATAAGAACGCTCCGGAATGGTTTGTGAATGATAGGATTGTTGCTTTGTCAT
>CAVKYA010000103.1:0-7819 GCA_963660255.1 Bacteroidaceae bacterium
GAACTCGCCAGTTTACGGGAGGACAACACTTTATCACCGGATTTGGTATTCAAGAGTCCTTACTTTCTTGAGTTTACCGGACTGAAAAATTGCTACGACGAACACAATCTGGAGGACAGCCTTGTGACACATATGGAGCAATTCATCCTCGAACTCGGCAATGGATTCACCTTTGTAGAGAGACAGAAACGGATGATAATTGACGGGGAGGATTTCTACCTCGACTTGCTCTTTTACCACCGCCGTCTTCATCGACTCATAGCCATCGACCTGAAATTAGGCCGGTTTAAGGCTCAGTACAAGGGACAGGTGGAACTGTACCTACGTTGGCTCGAAGCGAATGAGATGGAGCCAGGCGAAGAGTCTCCTTTAGGCTTGCTGCTGTGTACGGAGGGAAGCGAGGAGCAGATAGAAAACTCCTTCAACTTGACAAAGTGGGGATAAAAGTGGCGAAATATATGACCGAGTTACCGTCACGGGAATCGCTTATCCGACAAATGAAGCAATCGCTGAAGGTGGCTAAAGAGTTAAAAGAAGACTCGGATGCGATGGATTTTCCTCAATAAGAAGAAAAATCGTATATTTATAGTCTGAACCAACATTCGGACAAATGACTGACACGGAACTTAAGAATCTGAAAGATAACCTTTGGCATTCCGCCGACATTCTGCGTGCCGGGGCACACTTGGCTGCCAACAAATATGGTCAACCAATCCTCGGTCTAATCTTTCTCCGCTATGCCGATGTGCTCTTCAAGCAGCACAAAGCAGAGATAGATGAGGAATATAACCGTTATAAAGGCACTCGGATGGATCGAGAATATAAGGACATCGCCGTGGAGAAGTGTGGCTTCTACTTGCCCGAATGCGCTTACTTCGATTATATCAATAATGCTCCCGATGATGCCCACAAGGCGGTGCTCGTGAAAGAGGCAATGGAGGCTATCGAACGAGAGAACCCACGTATGGCGGGAGTGCTCCCGAAGGAAGTGTATGGGCAGCTGGTTCCGGAGGAAGAGCCGGAGTTGTTGAGCCGTATCGTGCGGGTATTCAAGGATATTCCCGAAAACATCAGCATCGACATATTCGGTCAGATCTATGAATATTTCCTTGGCAATTTCGCCTTGGCGGAAGGTCAGGGTGGTGGAGCTTTCTATACACCTGCTTCTGTCGTGCAATATATGGTAGAGGTGCTTCGTCCTGTCACCGGTGACAAGAAGTTTCTCGACCCGGCTTGTGGGTCTGGCGGTATGTTCGTGCAGGCGGCGCGGTATATGCACCGCCACAATGCCACCAACCAGGATATGATGAGTTTCCGCTGCTATGGAGTGGAGAAAGAGCCTGACACCGTGAAACTGGCGAAGATGAACCTCCTGCTCAACAATGTGCGTGGTGAGATAACCGAGGCAAACTCCTTCTACAGTGACCCTTACAACGCCTTCGGCCGCTTCGACTATGTGATGGCGAATCCTCCTTTCAATGTCGATGAGGTGGTGTTCGGCAAGGTTTGCGACGATGCCAGGTTCAACACCTACGGCGTGCCTCGCAACAAGACGAAATCCACCAAGAAGGCAAGCGACAAGAAGGAAACGGTACCGAATGCCAACTATCTATGGATAGGTTACTTCGCCACAGCTCTCAACGAGAATGGCAAGGCGGCTCTCGTTATGGCGAACTCTGCGAGCGATGCGGGCGGAAGCGAATTGGAGATTCGCAAGAGGATGATACAGGACGGCATCATCTCCCAGATGGTGACGCTCCCAAGCAATATGTTCTCGACGGTAACGCTCCCCGCCACCCTTTGGTTCTTCAACAAGCGGCGCACCCGAAAGGATGAAATCCTCTTCATCGATGCCCGCAACATCTTTACGCAAGTGGATCGTGCACACCGCAAGTTCAGCGACGAGCAAATCAAGAACCTCGGCGTCATTACTCGTCTCTACGAGGGAGACAGTGCCACTTTCTGGGCATTGGTCAATGAATATAAATCCTCCGGCAAACAGGAAGAGGCGGATTGGTTGCTCGAAAGATGGCCTGAAGGCAAATACCGGGATGTCATCGGCCTGTGCAAAGTTGCGAAGATAACTGGTGAGGATGGCATAGAGGACAATGACTGGAGTCTGAATGCAGGCCGCTATGTGGGTGTGGTCATCGAGGATGACGGAATGACCTCCGAGGAGTTCCGCGCTGAAATGCTGTCGTTGAATGGCGAGTTCTCAAAGCTGAGCGCTGAGGCTGCGGACTTACAGAAAGAGATTGAAAAGAATATGAAGGATTTGTTTGGGGAGGAATGAATATGGAAAAGGCGTTATGTCAGAATAGCGGCAGTCTCTTGAAAGACGCCAAAAGCATCATCGAACAGGCGCGGCAAGAAGCCTATCGTTCGGTGAATATAGCGATGATTCAGCGTAACTGGTTGCTGGGCAAACGCATCAGTGAGGAAATCTTGTTGGGAGAGAACCGTGCGGAGTATGGACGTGAAGTTATAAAGAAACTCTCGAAAGAGTTGACTGAGATTTACGGCAAAGGATTCAATAAGAATAACTTATATGGATATTTGCAGTTTTATAAGATTTTCCCGACACTGTCGGGAAAATCAGAATTACTGTCTTGGTCACATTATGTATTATTGCTGTCAGTATCAGATGAGGCAGCCCGTAATTGGTATGCCCACGAGGCCTTCACTGAGACTTGGAGCGTGCGGACGCTTCGTCGCAACATCGCCTCGCAATATTACTACCGTCTTTTGCAGTCGCAGAACAAGCCGGCTGTGGAGAATGAGATGAGGAATATCACGGCTTCGATGCAGAACGACAAATTGGAATTTATCAAGAATCCTGTCGTGGCGGAGTTCCTGGGGCTTGCCCCGAATGCGGATTTCTCTGAATCGCAACTGGAAGGGAATATCATCACCCATCTCCAAAAGTTCATTATGGAAATGGGTAAGGGATATGCCTTTGTCGCCCGTCAGCAGCATATCCACACGGATATGGGAGATTTCTATATCGACCTTGTGTTCTATAACTATATCCTGAAATGCTTCCTGCTCGTGGATCTCAAGACTTCTCAGATAACGCATCAGGATGTGGGGCAGATGGATATGTACGTGCGGATGTACGATGAGCTGAAGCGGACGGAAGGTGACAATCCTACTTTCGGATTGATATTGTGCTCGGAGACGAGTGCGGATATGGCTCGCTACTCCATATTGAAGGAAAACAAGCAGTTGTTTCAGGCGAAATATCTCACCTATCTTCCCACCGAGGAGGAACTGCGTCAGGAGATAGAACGCCAAAAGGAGATATTCTTGGAGCAGCAGAAGGGAAAGGGTATGAATGAAATGTTTGGGGAGGAATAGGAATGGACTATGTTAGATTGAAAGATATCGGACGGATTATAACTGGTAATACCCCACCGACAAATAAGCCTGAGTATTATGGTGATTATATGCCTTTTATAAAGGCCACAGATATACCTATTGGTGCAAAATGTACATTGGTTACAGAGCAGTCATATTCAGAATTAGCTGCTGAAAAGTATATAGAGAGTTTAGTGCCCAAAGGTTCTACGTGTGTTGTGACAATAGGGAGTATAGGTAAGAAGATGACTTATGCCCATACAGACTTGTTCGTGAATCAAGCGATAAATGCGATTGTTCCGAAAGAATCGTATGATAAAGAGTATGTCTTCTATAATGTGAGATATAGTGTCCTACCACAGTTGAAGAAGCTGGATTCAGGCACAACTTCAGGTAGAGAGAATGTTTCCAAGTCTTCTTTTTCAAGTATTCGTATCCCTGTTATTAAAGATAAGAGAGTACAGCGCCGCATTGCTTCCATCCTCTCCACCTACGATACTTTGATAGAAAACAACACCAAGCGTATTCGTCTTTTGGAGAAAATGGCAGAAAACCTATATAAAGAATGGTTCGTCCGCTTCCGCTTCCCCGGATATGAAAAGGCAGAAATGGAAAACGGCTTGCCGAAAGGGTGGAAAGTATGTCCGTTATCCAAGATTTCAGATTATACCAAGAGCAAAGCACCTAATAACAAAGGACTTTTCTACATAAGCACGGAGAATATGCTAAAAGAATATGGTGGAATTGATGAGACTGTGCCTTCTGAATGGCCGGAGGCTAATGTTACAAAAGTTGATGTTGGTGACATTCTTGTCTCGAACATTCGTCCATATTTCAAGAAAATTTGGTTGGCAGACAAAGAAGCAGGATGTTCAAATGATGTGCTGAATATAAGATCCAAAGAAGGCATCAGTCCAATATTCCTTTATTACTCAATCCGTAGAGATAGTTTCTTCGATCATATGGTCGCTGGTTCCAATGGAACTAAAATGCCAAGAGGAAGTAAAGAGTTCACTATGAAATATTCAGTGATTGTCCCTTCAAATAACGTAATGGTGGAATTTTCGAGAATCATAGAACCGATTATTCATAACAAACGGAACCTCGTATATCAAAATTCCCTCTTAGCCCGCCAGCGCGACCTCCTTCTCCCCCGCCTTATGTCGGGCAGACTTGAAGTCAAACTGCCGAAGCATAAACCTGCTTGAACAAAAGATTAAACCAAAAGCCAATACGTTCATTGTCAGTTCATAAAGTTCTGAGTTAAGGCTTATGTATTAAAGCTTAAACCTGAACTTAAACCTGAACTTAAACCAAGATTTGGAGACAATCCACGGCATCCTCATCAAAAATATTATCTGACAGCGTTGGGGAAGAACTTATTGAAAGCATTGGAAGTACAAGAATAGACACAAATAGTACAAATATGAAATCATTCATCAGCGAGGATAGCATTGAGAGGGCGATTTGTGACCGCCTGTCTCTTCGGGAATATGGATGGAAAAGGATCGAGTGCGATCCGAGTCCGGACGCTATGGACGAGGTGGCGGCGACGGGGCGAGCCAATTCCTCGGAGTGCATCCTGCCTGAGATATTGTTGTCCTCCCTGAAGCGGATCAATCCACAGCTCGGAGAGGATTTGTTGAAGGATGTCGTTCGGGACTTCCGCAAGGACTACACCGGCACGGATATGATCGACACAAACTATCGGTTATACAATCTGATACGCAACGGAGTCAAGGTGAAAGTCAACAGAAACGGCAGGGAGGACTTCGACATAGTAAGGATCATCGACTTCGAAAAGCCGGCGAACAACGACTTCCATTGTGTCAACCAGATGTGGATCAAGGGGCATTTCTGTTACCGCCGCCCTGATGTCCTGCTCTTCGTGAACGGGTTGCCGATGGTGTTCATTGAACTGAAGAACTCCACGGTCAAGATCGAAGAGGCCTACAACAAGAACCTTGTGTCTTACCGCAAGGATATTCCCAACATCTTCGCGTTCAATCAGATTTGTGTGCTCAGCAATGGAATGCAGACCAAGTTGGGAGCCTGGAGCAGCGGCTATGAGTTCTTCTTCGAGTGGCTGCGTGTCGATGACGAGAAGGAAAGGATTGACAGAAAGGAGATTGAGGAGCACGGGCTCTCGGTCACAAACCTTATTGACGGTCTGCTGCGTAAGGAGCGGCTGATCGACTACATCGAAAACTTCATATTCTTCGACAGCAAACGCATCAAGATTATCGCCAAGAATCATCAGTTCCTCGGAGTCAACAATCTTATGAAGAGTGTGGAGAACCGTGAGAAACTTGATGGCAAACTCGGTGTGTTCTGGCACACGCAAGGCTCAGGCAAGAGCTATTCGATGGTGATGTTCGTGAGGAAGGTGAGACGCAAGCTGTCCGGCAACTTCACATTCCTTGTCATCACCGACCGCGAGGACTTGGACGCGCAGATCTACAAGACCTTCATTCGTACCGAGGTCATTGGAGCCAAGGAGGAATGCCAACCGAAGGACTCAACCCAGTTGCGAGACTTCCTGATGAGCAACAAACCGATGGTTTTCACGCTGATACACAAGTTCCAGTACGACAAGACCAAGAAATATCCTCTGCTGTCTGACCGCGACGACATCTTTGTTCTCGTGGACGAGGCGCACCGCACCCAGTACAAACAGCTTGCCGAGAATATGCACACCGGTCTGCCGAACGCAGGCTACATCGCTTTCACTGGCACACCGCTTCTGGGAAGCAAACGACTGACCAATCAGTGGTTTGGCGACTATGTGTCTGAATATAACTTCGCCCAGGCCATCGAAGATGGCAGCACGGTACCGCTGTTCTACAGCCGCCGTGTGCCGGAGGTTGGTTTGACGAATGACTGGCTGGACACCGACATCGACCGGATATGCGAGGACGAGAACCTCAACGACCGGGAGAAGGAACTCTTGGAGAATTCATCCTCCCGCATTATGGAGGTCATAAAGCGGGACGAACGTCTCGACCGCATCGCCCGTGACATCGCCCATCATTTTCCTCGCCGGGGATTCTTGGGCAAGGGTATGGTGGTGAGCGTGGACAAATACACCGCCGTGAGGATGTATGACAAGGTCCAGAAATATTGGGCGGAAGAGAAGAAACGGCTCGTGAAGGAACGCAACGCCGCCAAGACAACGGAGGAGCGGGAGAGAATCACCGCCCTGCTCGACTATATGAACAAGGTGGAGATGGCGGTGGTCATCAGCAAGGAAGACGGAGAGGAAGAGAAGTTTGCCGCCCAGGGACTTGACGTCACGAAGCATCGCAGGAAGCTGGAGGCGATCACACCGGACGGCAAGGACATCGAGGATCGTTTCAAAGACAAGGATGACCCGCTGAGCCTGGTCTTCGTCTGCGCTATGTGGCTGACTGGCTTTGATGTGCCGTCGCTTTCCACCCTCTATCTCGACAAACCGATGAAGGGGCATACCTTGATGCAAGCCATCGCCCGAGCCAATCGAGTGTTTCCCGGCAAGACTTGCGGCATCATTGTGGATTACGTGAATGTGTTCAAGTATATGCAATTGGCTCTTGCCGACTATGCTTCCACAGGCGACAGTCAAGAATATCCAGCCAAGGACATCGCGCGGTTGATTGACAGCATCGACCAAACCATTATGGAGTGTGACACATTCCTGCAGTCGCTTGGCGTCAATCTGGCGGACATCATCGCCGAGGGCGATACCATCGACCGACTCGAAATGTTCCGCAAGGCTTACGACCGCATCTTGGAAAAGGATGAGTGGAAAGACCGTTTCAAGGTGCTGACCAATCTGTTGCAGAACCTCTATGACGCGGCTAAGCCTGAAATCTTCGAGCGAGATTGGCACAATGAGATGTTCGCGCCCTTGGCTTACCTGAACGGATTGTTCTGCAATCAGATAGACGACGAGAAATTGCGCCGTGCCAAGCAACGGATGTCGGAGACCCTGGATCAAAGCGTGACCGCTTACGGCACCGGCGGAAGAACGTTGGAGGATCCTGATTGCCGTGATCTTTACCGCATTCATCAAGGCAAGGTCATCGACCTGAGCAGACTGGATGTGGACGCTATCCGTAAAGAGATAAAGTCCACTCCGTATAAAGCCGTGGAAATAGACAATCTTCGTTCATTTGTTGAAAAGACGCTTGAACAGATGATAGGCAAAAACATCTCAAGAGTGGTCTTTTCCCAACGTTACAAGAATATAATAGACAGGTACAACGCCGGCGGCAGCGAGAATGAGGATTACTATGAGAAGCTTCTTCAACTCATCGAAGACTTGAAGACGGAGCAGTCGCGAGGCGCGGACCTGGGATTGACAGAAGAGGAACTGGAAATCTTTGATTTGCTGTCAGCCAACAGAAAACTTACCAAGGTTGAAGAGCGGAAAGTCATTCTCGCTTCAAAGAATCTCTACCATAAGTTGCTGGAAGACAAGGAC
>CAVKYA010000104.1:0-7816 GCA_963660255.1 Bacteroidaceae bacterium
AGAATCTCAAATCCGTCACAGCCGGACAATTTGAGAAGTTCCTGATCTCTTTTCAGGGTCTTGATGACATATTCCACAATCACATCCTCAACAACCAAGTCTCGTCCCGTAACCTCAAGGGAATGAAGCTGTTCAAGGATAAGACTCCGCACTATCCCCTTTATCGTCGAGCGCTTGCGCAGAAGCCCGGCAAGATATTCATCGGTCACCTTTTTTCCTCCCACCATATCCTCCGAGTAGAGCCTCTGCATCGTGCCGTGATAGACATCGCCCAGCATTCCCGCGTCCAGATCCTCGGAGACCTCGTTCTGTCTGCGTAGTTTCTTGACCGTGGCATAATAGAATTTCGCAGGACAGTCAAGGTAATTCTTCAGCGCGGAGGCCGAAAGCCTGGCCTGTCTTATCGTTTCAACATCCTCCTCTGTCTTCGTTATCTCCTTTGGAGAGAAATCCCCTACGGCGTTCGCCTTGACAAAACTCCGTTTGATCGGCACACCGAAATGATATTCAAGCTGTTTGATGTAACGGCTTTCCTCTCCGCTCTTCATCCCTTCGGTTCTTGAGTCATAGACCAGAGTCACTTTCTCCGCCCTTTGGATCAGACGGTAGAAATAGTACGCCCAGACAGCGTCCTGGAACTCGTAGGTAGGAAGGCCGAAGCCTTTGCGCAGCTCCGGCGGGATGAACGACGAACTGACGCTACGCCTCGGAAACATCCCCTCGTTGCAGGACAGGATCATAATCTGATTGAAATCCAAAGCTCTGGTTTCCAACGGTCCCATAATCTGGAGACCTTTCAGTGGCTCACCGTTGAACGGAATCGACACAGGACCGAGAAGTTGATCGAGAAGCCTCACATAAGTCATAGGAAGTACTTCAAGACCAGCCGTCTGTAATTGGCTTATGGCGTTGTAAGTGGCTTTGGCGAACTCCAATTCGATCGCCATCGAAGGGTCCGCGGCCAGTTTGGGCGCAAGTCCTTTGATCAGAGTCTTCTGGTAGTCAGCGAAAGCCGAGATTTGTTCCTTGGAGGCCACTTTCGGATCCGTCACCGCCGGCCTGAACAGCAGATCAAAAACCGGAACGCCGGAAAGATCCTCCTGCGGAATGTAATACTTCATCCCGTCTTTGATCTCCTTGATTCGGGCCCTCACCGCATCATCTCCCTGCGTCACTTTTCTGAATATGCTTGAGGAGAATAACGACCAGACCTGATTGTGGTAGAAGTACCATTTCCCGTCCTTCTGCCTCAGATGCATCTGCATCGCGGAGACCAAGGTCATAAAGTCGAAGAACGCGCTGTTCTTCATCGGGTAGCCCATCGTGACGTTGATGTCCTTGATCTCCTCCGGAATGGAGTTCAGCACAGGAATCAGCAAAGACTCGTCCGGAAGCACGACAGCGCACCTCTCGTCCTTGACAACAGACGGAATCAGTTTTGTCTGGCCGACCGATGACGGAACGCTTATCACCTCGATCTCATGAGTTTTCAGTCCTTCCGAATCCATCTCGAAAGCCTGTGGAAAGTCCTTGACGTTCCGTGACATAAAGAAAGAGGATTTGTTCAGTGGATTCCTCACCATCTCTCCTGAATAGTCCCAACAGAACTCCGCGATCCCGGCGTCCCGCATCCGCCTCATTACCTTTTTCTCGCACTCGTTCAAAGCGTTGAGACCCACGAAGACATATTCATTCACATCCCCGAACGCGGCGTTCAGCACATCGACAGCCGATTCCGAGTCCAGCCGCGCCGCAAGTCCCCGATAGACCATTCCCTCATACGCCAGTCCCTTTCCGGAAAGCATCTCCCGGAAGTTGTTGTAAAGCGGCAGAAGAATATTCCAGATCTGCAGAAAGCGCTCCTTCACATTCGGATTGTCGGAGTTCAGATTCACCGTCAGCCGCCCCTCGCTGCTGAAATGGCTGATGAAGCTCTCGATCGCCTTCCTCTGATTCTCAGTGAGATATGAATATGAATCCTGAATTTCCTTGAACTCCGACACGTTGGCAAACAGCCTCACCGGATCGACAAGGTACTTGTCCACGTCATCGAAATCCCCAAGGATCACATCTCCCCAGAAGATGAACTCGTCCAGAGTCTCGTGCCTGAGGTTGAGATCCTTGTAACATTCGTACAGATCCAGCAGCAGGTTCACCCTGTCCGCCGGCTTATCCCCAGAGATACGGAAAAAGAAATCGTTGATCGTCAGCATCTTCGGAGCCACGATCGGAGTGCCTTCCTCCTTCACGGCCTCTCCGAGGTACTTCGTGAAAAAGACCTGACTTCGCCTGTTCGGGAATATGAAGCAGGTCTTTGAGATCCCGCCCCTCGCCATATAGTGATCCGCCACTTGTTTAAGGAATGGTGTCATATCGGTAAGTTTTAACGAATATAGCAAATATATTTCTTGTGGCAAAGATAACCGGAGTTTGTGCCATAACTCGGCACAAAGAAGGATATTTTTCAACTTTTTTGAAAATATTTCTAATTTTGAATAATTCTATTTTGTAAATTCAAATATTGGCATTAACTTTGTGACACGAAATGACGTTTGTTCATTTCATTTTGTTTGACTTTTAAAAGATTTTGTTATGAAAAAGAAGTTCAGATGTCTGGTATGCGGTTATGTTTACGAAGGTGAGAACCCTCCTGCAGAGTGTCCTCAGTGCCACGCACCGGCGAGCAAGTTCGTTGAGATCAAGGATGAGGGCGGCAAGCCTCAGTGGGCCTGCGAGCACCACATCGGTGACGGTCAGGTAGAGGACAAGGAAGTTGTCCAGGGTCTGAGGGATCATTTCAACGGAGAGTGCTCCGAGGTCGGGATGTACCTCGCGATGAGCCGTCAGGCCGAGCGTGAGGGCTATCCGGAGATCGCAGAGGCTTTCAAGAGATATGCTTTCGAGGAGGCTGAACACGCCGCCAAGTTCGCCGAGCTTCTCGGAGACGTTGTCTGGGACACCAAGACAAACCTTGAGAAGCGTTACCAGGCCGAGGCAGGTGCCTGCGAAGGCAAACTCGCCATCGCCACCAGAGCCAAGCAGCTCGGCTACGACGCCATCCACGACACCGTCCACGAGATGGCCAAGGACGAAGCCCGTCACGGCGCCGGCTTCTATGGTCTCCTCACCCGCTACTTCGGCAAGTAGCTCCCGAAACCGGTGGAGGATAATCCACTGACATCAAGCAGATTAAAGAGTCGTCTTTAGTTCGTTACAACTAAAGATGACTCTTCTTATTATTCTAAATCAACGAATTAAATAGCACAGATACCTTACATATCTTCATCGGTGAGGCCGAAGCGTTCGGCGATGTCATCGGGGATGTCACCGAGGTCGTTGCTGTAGTCGATCTCGTCCCAGGCTTCCTCCATAGCGCGGCGATCTTTCTTGGTCGGGCGGCCTGCTCCGGGGTCACGACGGAGGAAGAAAGTCTCCACGGGGGCCTTGAGCTTGTCGATTTCGGATTGAGGGGTAAGGTTCTCGGCATAGTCGGGAACCAGTTTCGCACCGAGACGGTGGTCGGTCAACTGCTTGATTCTGTATGAATATTGCACCGCACCCTTGCGGATTTCAACCACCTCGCCGACCTTCAACATTCTGGAGGGCTTGGCGTTGACTCCACCGATCTTGACCTTGCCGCCTTTGCAGGCATCCGTGGCCTCGGTGCGGGTCTTGAACACCCTGATGGCCCAAAGGACCTTGTCTATTCTTTCTGTGTCTGCCATAACCAACCTCTCAACTATAACAATAGAAAATATTCAAATTCCGAATATTATGCCGCGCTGTTCAACTCTGCGGCAACCTTAATTGTTCCATTCACGAATATGCGGGTCCGGAGTCTCGGCCTCGACAAATGAGCTCGGCTCCACCTCCTGATCCGTGTACGAATCCTTAACAAGACGCTTTTCCACAAGGACTTCCAACAGGACTGTCCCTCCGGCAGCCGGAATAAGGAAGAAGTCGTTCACTTCAGACGGAACAAGAATGGAATGACCTGATTTCAATGAATAGGTCTCCACACTCTTGGCACCTTTATCATTCTCCACCGGAATCTGGACAGCCACCTCACCTGAAGCACAGTAATAAACGGCAAAGCTGCCCGGCTGTTCCGAGAATATGTGCAGTCCGTCCTTCAAGTCAAGCTTTGTCACCACAAACTCAGGACACGAAGCCAGTTTGTCGCCAGTGACAGGCTCGGGGACATATTTCCGGAAATCAATCAGATCGAATGCTTCCTCAAGCAATAACTCTTCTGAATCAAGCAATTCCAATCCCCAGTTATGAAGATTGAACACAAGCTCTGAGCTCTCGGCGATCTCGACAATCTTGAGTCCAGGGCCGGCGGCGAAGACCGTACCCGGTTTTATCAGATAAGCCTCACCTTTGTGCGGCGTGACAATATTCAATACTTCTTTTACTGTTCCATCTTGACACCTTGAGTAGAACTCAGTCGGATCAACATCACGATTGAAGCCAAGCAACAGTTCCGAACCCGGTGCGACATCCTGGACGTACCAAAGGGCGGTCTTGCCGAATGAGTCGTATCTTTCTGCGGCCACATCATCGGCGGCGTTCATCTGAAGGGGCTGCCAACCGGTCACGTCCATAACCTTCACCATCACAGGGAATTGCAAGCCATAGAATTCGAACACATCATCCCCGACTACCCTCTCCAAATAGGTTCCCATCAGCTCGCTCAGAGTGTTGCCACCGAACCAGCCGTTGTCAATCATCGAATCCTTGAAGCCAAGGTCAGCGATATGATAGCTGACGTGTCCCCAAGGCACATCCGCACCTTCATCCACAAACCTCAACGGGTAGAGTTTTCTATTGTTGTTCTCCATATCATCACATTATCCGTCTCAAGCAGGCAATTGCCGACGGAATAAACTTATCTCACATTAGAAGGTGAATGCCCACCCATATTCAAAGAGCGATAGAGACTATTCCACACCGACCTGCGCCTTGACCTTTGCGACATAACCAGCCGGAAGCTTCTCGTAATTGGCGAAATCAGCGATAAGTGACGCTGTGTCAATCTTCTCCAAATACTTCCCTACGTTTTGAGGATCCTCGTTAATGAAGCTGGCGCATTGCGCGAGGGCGAGGAACGGGTCAGGTAGCATCATATACGCATCGACATATTTTCCGAAGATGAGTTTGGTCTCCGGAGTGATGTCCATCATCCTGTGCATCAAGCCTTTCTTCCCGTTCAAGAGGTCACGGTGCGAGGCGGCATATTCATTAAAAGAACATTCGATTACAAGCTCCTCGGAGGCAAGGGTTTCCGGAAGGAATATGACCGCAGAGAGGTCAGCGCCCTCATAGCCCCACACAGCAGCCTCTCCGGACACTTCGGCATCGTGGGCGGCGAAGCGGGAATATGGCACCTCAACCCCGTTCACGGTCACCTTCTCCGGTGCGAAAACACCTGCGAGAACAACCTGCACACGACGATTCGGATCAATTCCACGATAATTTCCCTGACGAGGAGCCACAGTGACCCTTAAACCTGAAGCATCAGAAACCTTGCGAACCTGCGTGGTGGCATATTCAGTGCTGTAAGCCTGTGTGGTGCCATCGTCTTCATAGATAGAAGTTGTGCTTTCGCCATCGCCCGGAGCGACAAAGAGTTTAAGAGTGTTGTCTTTCTCCTGAAGCGACTTGATCTTTTCCGAGGCCATCGGAATGACGGCACCGGCCTTGATATAGTAAGGATTCTCGCTGATTGTATATTCCAAAGTATCAATCTGGCCGCCTTTGAAGAGCGTTCCAGTGGCGACATCGTACCAATCGCTGCCCTCCGGGAACCACATCACACGCTTCGCAAGTCCCGTCACTGAATCCGCCGGCTCGCAGACAACTGTCGCAAGTATATCATTGCCAAAGAGATACTCCTGCTTGAAGTCATAGGCCTGAGGCGCTTCAGGATATTCATAATAAAGCGGGCGGCACATCGAGATGCCGGTGTCGTAGGCCTCGCGGGCGGCTCCATAGATGTACGGAGAAAGATCATAGCGGAGCCTGACGGCGGCACGCATCGCATCGAAATGATCCGGGAACACCCAGAACCGCTTCTCCATCGTCAGATCCTTTGTCGAATGGGTTTTGAATATAGGAGTGAACACTCCGGACTGGAGCCATCTGGTGTACAGTTCCGGGTCGGTCGCCTTGACACCTTTAGGCTGAAGATGACCTCCGATGTCGTGCCCCCAATAGCCGTAGCCCACGTTGGAAGCGGTGGCGGTGAAATACGGCAGATAGCCAAGCACCTGCCACGAAGCCAGACAGTCGCCGGAGAATCCAATCTGGTAGCGGTGGCTACCGAGGCCTCCCCAACGATGGTAAATCATCGGGCGGCGGGCATATATTCCCGGATCAGCGGACTGGCGCACCATATCGTTGAAGAAGGTGTAATTCAGCCAGAACGTGTTGTTGAGTCCCGGAATATACTTGCTGAACTTCCATTGCTGCCAGTCGAGCCACCAGAAGTCAACTCCCTGACGCTCAAACGGACGGATCACGGAATTGAAATAAGCGTCCGCCCAGTTGATGTCGTCCATCCGGAACGGCACCGGAGCCTTGCTTCCATCCGGATTGATGTAGTCCTTAGGGCCATCATATTCATTCGTCCTTGAGAGATAATCCTTTACGAAGCGGTCGTAAGGTTCCTCGTAAGGTTGGATGCCAGAAGCAGGATGCAGGTTCAGCGTGGTTTTAAGCCCCAGATTATGAAGATCTTGCAGACAGTTGGCAGGATTCGGGAAAAGCTTCTTCTGCCAGGTGTAGCCAGTCCATCCGATCCTCTGATCAAACTCGTCCTTAGGAGCCTTGTACCTCCTCAGCGACCAGGTCTCGTGCCAGTCCATATCCAAAACCATCACGTCGATCGGGATGTCCAGCGAGCGGATTTCCTTACCAAGCCCCACGAACTCGAAGTCTGAATATTGCCAGAAACGGCACCACCAGTAGCCGAGGGCATATTTCGGAGGCATCGGGATGCGCCCTCCGATTTTTGTGTAATCCGAGACAGCCGCCTTGTAATCGTGGCCGTAGGCGAACAGGTAAAGATCCTGACGATCAGTCGAATCACGGTCAGCCACCCAATGCTTCCAATCCGAGTCAACCGGCACAAACACCTGCCTGTCAGACTCATCGACAACAGCCCAGCCGTCACGCGAGGCTACTCCCTTATCGTACGGTTCTTTGGTGGTGACACCATCACATTTATCAAGTGTCCTCGTGGTGCCAAGCAGGTTGCCGCTGTCATCCATTCCCGGACGCCAAGTCACGGTCTTAATGCCCCTTTTGGCGGCAGGATCCGCCATACGGAAAGTCACGTTCAAGTTATCCTCATCGAATTTTCCGTTTCCCGAATATGTCAGGGTAAGATCCGAGGTTTTTATAATCAGCGTCTTACCGGATTTTTTAACAGTATAATCCGGCACCGGCAGTTTTCTGTTGACAACTCCGAGCGTGGCCCTGTCCTCGAACTTTCCGTCAGCCGCCCATTCCATTCGCACCAGCCGGCTCTCAAGCACCGTGAACCTTGCGTTGCCAGAAACGACAACCGCCTTTGAATCAGCGACCGGATCATCCCCGGCCCCTTGCGCCGAAACTGAAAACGCCATCGCAACGCACAACGCGCAGACAGCCAAACCTTTCATAATGACACTTCTCATAGTATATATGAATATAATATTGCAAACCCAATATTTGCGTGTATTTCACCGCACCTATGTTTGGTGTGCAAAAGTAATAAATTTGCAGTGATAATGGAAGTTTAACAAAAAGCAATGGAGCAGTCCTACAATTC
>CAVKYA010000105.1:0-4953 GCA_963660255.1 Bacteroidaceae bacterium
TGAGCTTGTCGAAGCGCCCGACTATTCGTAAATTTGTAGAAGGAATAAAACCAACGAATATGATTGAACTCGGAATCAAAGGCCGTCAGGAAGAAATTGTGACGGAGGAACTTACCGCCAGCCACATCGGCAGCGGTACGGTAAGGGTGTTCGCTACCCCTATGATGATCGCATTGATGGAGCGCACCAGCCGCCTCAGTGTAAAGCCTTACCTTGAGGAAGGGCAGGAGACAGTCGGAACAAGGGTCGATGTCTCACACGTCTCATCAACCCCTGTCGGACTGAAAGTGTGGTGCGAAAGCGAAGTCGTTGAGATTGACCGTCGCAGGATAGTCTTCAAGGTCGCCGCCTACGATGAGAAAGGCCTCATAGGCGAAGGCACGCACGAGCGCTTCGTCATAGATGTCGCCAAATTCCAGGCAAAGACCGAAGAAAAGAAAACACATTAAGGATTTACTTCCCGCACATCCTGCGGACCTCTTTCCGGGCCTTATGGAACTGTGCGATATACTCATCGTCAGCCTGCAACCGTGCGAATACGGCTCCGGCGATGATTCTTGCCGCCTTGATGTCGCTCATCCAATGGCAACCTGCTATGACTCTTGAATATGCTCCCTCATCCGCCCGCTGAAGAATCTCGTTCTGCCTTTCCGGACGCAGGGAGCAAAGTATGTAGGCCAGACCGTAGTAGTTGGCTGAATGCCCTGACGGATAGGAATAGTTGGTCTTCATCCATTCATCGGATTCGGGAGTCATACTGCTTTCCCCGTAATAGACAAACGGGCGGGTTCTCCTGTAATATTCCTTGGCCTCCTTGCATCCGATGCCGCCGAAGCATTCCTTGCTGCGCATCAGCAGCTCGTAGGTTTGAGGCATTGTCTCTTTGGTGATCTCCAGTCCGAATGAATCAGCGAACTTCAGCAATGCCTTGTCGCTCATATCCGCATCCTGGACTGCTTGTTCGCCACGTGGCGTGTTCCTGAGCAGTTTCGCCTGGAAGAAATGATATTCATCAGCCAGAAACTCAGGCGAGCCGGGCTGAGGAGGAGGCGGAAGAAGGGTCTTGCTGTCCGCGACCTCTTCCTGCGTGAGGTACAGCTTCTGTGCGGCGATGTCTCCTGAATATGCCAGGAATATAATGACGGAAAACAGTGCCGTCAGCATTGAGGAGAGGATCTTTCTCATTGTGGTCGATTATTTAAGGTCAACGGAATGAGTGAGTTTCCCGTCTGTGTCGTAGATCCTTACGGCGATGCTCTTGGCATTGACGGTGATCTCCATCCTTTGCCATTGGCCGTTAGTGATGACTGGGAACTTTGCATCGGTAGAGCCGACCTCCCTGAAGGAATATTTATGCACGTGGCCGCTGAGCATCAGATCGACTCCGGCATCGTTGAGGATAGGCAGGAACTTTTGGGACATATTCAGATTGCCGTGCCAAGCGTTCTCGACCTGTGGAGGAATATGGCTGAACACGATCCGCTTTTCGGCGTTCTTCCAGTCATCGCTCTCGACAACGCCCTTCAGCCACTTCGCCTCCTGGTTGAGGTACGGCTCCGAGCAGAGTCTGCCTTGATTCTCGATGTCGCTGTCAACCTTGTCCTCGCCGCTGTCCATCACCACGAAGAAGAATTTGCCGTACTTGAACGTGTAGTAAGGTCCGTGTTCCGGGAAGTCGAAATATTCAGAGATCTTGAGAGCGTCCTTGCCTCTGTACTCGTGGTTGCCTCGGGCCATAAACAGCGGAGTCTCAGCCGCAAATAGGTCGCTGGCCGGCTTGAGGTAGTGCTTGATGATCTTGTCGCTGTAGGCCAGGTCCGATGTCATATCCCCGTTGAACATAACAAAGTCAAAGCCTTTGTTTTTCTCTTTGTCGGCGAAAAGCCTGCGCAGAAGCGAGTCCTGCGCGTGCACATCGTTGACGACGGCGAACTTGACCTCGTTGTAATCCTCGTCCAGAGTTCTTGCCTTAGGAAGATCAACCTTGTAGGCCGGTGCCCCGGAGCCTTTGCCATAGACTGGATTGTAGTTGTGGTGGTAGTCCTGCACGGCCGTCATCATCACCCTGTAGCGGTAGCTTGTACCTGGCTTCAGCCCGTCAACCGTCACTTTGTGGATCTTGCCGATAGGCTTCAGTCCGTGGCCCCTGAGGTCGTAGTACTTCGGCCTGTCGTTGTAGTAGAAGTTTTCCTCGTTGTCCGGAGCGATCTCCACCCAGCCCACAGCGTCCACATCCGTCATCCACATCACCGTGAAGCTGTCGGTGGTCACATTCTGAAGATAAGGCCCGCACACGATCTTGGCGCTGACCGGCCCGTTCTGCGCCCCCGCCAAAAACGGCAGCACCGCCAGAACCGCAATCAAAAGGTACTTTTTCATATTCTTTAATCTCATTGTTTATTAGTTCGACCAATTGAGGCTATACACCCTCAAATACAAAATTACTCCGTTTTGCCGAAAGGGCAAAATTTGTGAATATGCGATTTTTTGCGTATTTTGCGTTACGAAAATTACGTAAAATTAATGAATATGGGACAGAACTTCAAACCTGCCAATCCTTTTCTCATTTCAGGGTATGTCGGTCCTGAATATTTCTGTGACAGGGAGTTGGAAACATCCAAAATTGTGGATGCTTTGAGCAATGGCAGAAATCTTACACTGGTCGCTCCAAGAAAAATGGGAAAGACAGGACTGATCCAACACTCTTTCAATCGTCTTGAAAGTAAGAATTCGGTCTGTATGTATTTGGATATATTCCCGACAAATTGTTTGGGTGATTTTGTCCGGGCTTTCGCCGGAGCTGTCCTTGGGCACTTGGATTCAGCCCCGCAGAAGGCTCTGAAAAGGATTGGACGATTCATAAAAAGTTGCCGTCCGGTATTTACTGTTGACGAGAAGTCCGGTGCTCCCAAAGTAACAATTGAGGTGGCGGACACTGATCAGGAATCAACATTGAAAGAAATCTTTAAGTATCTCCGCTCATCAGAAAAGCGTTGCTATATCGCCATTGATGAGTTTCAGCAAATTACAGAATACCCGGAAAAAGGAATCGAAGCACTGCTTCGTTCGTATATTCAGTTTCTTCCGAATGTCAATTTTATTTTCGCGGGCAGTCGGCAGCATTTGATGCAGGAGATGTTCCTTTCTTCAAAAAGGCCTTTTTACCAAAGTACACAGATTCTGAACCTTGAAAGGATTGATAGACAGGAATATTTCAGTTTTGCCGAGTCGTTCTTCAAAAAGAAGGGTAATCGTCTGCCTCGGAGTGAGTTTGACGTGATCTATGATCGCTATGAGGGACACACTTGGTATGTCCAGTCTGTTTTGAACAGGTTGTATTCGTTTTCCAAAGATGTGGACAGTCCATTGATTGAATATGCTTTGTCGCAGATTATGAGCGAGTTCAGTTATAGTTACGAGACGTTGCTCAAGGCGCTTCCGGCAGGCAGTGTGAGACTTCTACGCGCCATCGCTTCTGAAGGAAAAGTGAAAAGTGTCACATCCGGAGAGTTTATTTCAAGGCATAGGTTAAGGGCGGCCAGCAGCATATGCTCTTCGCTCAAGAAACTGCTGGATAATGAATTGGTATATAAAACCCCTGACGGTTACATTGTCTATGACCGCTTTATGGGGGAGTGGCTACGCCAGTTGGATTTTTGAGTAATCCTGCTTTTTATTTCTCTCCCGTGTACATCCGGCAGATGCCGAGGGTGAAGGCTTTGTGGGTGACGGTGCGGAAGCCGGCCTCGCGCATCGTGGCGGTAAATTCTTTTTTACCGGGGAAGGCGGCGACGGAGGCGGGGAGGTAGGCGTAGGCGGCCTTGTCTCCGGAGACCTTTCCGCCGATTTTCGGGAGGATGTGGAGGAAATAGAGGTCGTAGAACCAACGGATGACCTTGTTCTCGGGGCGGGACAGCTCAAGGATCACGAGACGGCCGCCGGGTTTGAGGACACGGAGCATTTCCTTGAGGCCTTTCGGTCGGTTCTCGAAGTTCCTGATTCCGAATGCTATGGTGACTCTGTCGAAGGTGTTGTCGGGGAAGCGGAGGTTCTCGCCGTCGCCTTCCTCGATGCTGATCATCTCGGTCAGACCGGCTTTTTCTACTTTTTCACGCATAACCGCCAACATTCCTTCGGACAGGTCCACTCCGGTAACGTGACCTTCGGTCGCTGAGCTTGTGGTTCGACAGGGCTCACCAACCACCGAAGCGCCGGTCACTTCGACAGGCTCAGTGACCGCGCAAGTAGGTCGTTGAGCCTGTCGAAACGACCGGATTCCGCGGAAGTGGCGTTTCGACAAGCTCAACGACCGGCTCAGTGCTTTCGCGATCGCAATGGAGAAATCCCCCGTCCCGCAGGCCAGATCCAGAACCTGGACCGGTGCCGGAGCGTCCACTATCTGTTTAAGAGCCTTCCGTCTCCAGATCTTGTCGATGTCCAGCGAAAGTATGTGATTCAGAGCGTCATAGTCGCCAGCGATGCTGTCGAACATATTCCTGACTTTAGTCTTTGTCGGCATATTCCTAAAAAATTAAAAATCCCGCTCCGGCAAGAATGGAGAGGAAGAAGGTTGAGATCACGAGCATCGGGAGCATCGGATCGAGAGCCCGCTCGCTTCGAGTCCAAACGCCTTGCAAGTGCTTGATGTACAATGGTAGAGTGATGATGAACAGGAAATGGGCCGGCGCGAAATCATACACCGCGCAGAAAGCGAGCAGCAGTGCCCATCCCAATGCGATCAGGATGGTCTGGTATATTCTCGCCCCCTTCATCCCGATTTTGATGGCCACGGTCACACGATTCACCGCATCCGTTTTCATATCCCTTATGTTGTTGACATTCAGTACTCCGACGCTAAAACATCCTATGGCTGAGGCCGGCAGAAGCATAATCAATGACGGCAGTTCCCGAGCCGCGACATAATACCCTCCAAGCACCGACACAAGGCCGAAG
>CAVKYA010000105.1:5050-7779 GCA_963660255.1 Bacteroidaceae bacterium
CTTCCAGACAGATTGACTCAGTCTTGAATATGCTCCCGAAGGTGACCTGGATCATCGCCAGACCGGAGACGATGCAAAGGCCGATGAATATTCCGATGAGCTTTTTGATGTCTCTGATGGTCATATCTCCGCTGCCGAGGGCGTACTGAGGCCCCTGTCTGTCGGCCGAGTCGGTGCCGCTGAGTGTGTCGCCGAGTTCGTTGGACAGATTGGAGAGGATTTGCAGGCAGACGGTTGTCAGGAAGATCAGCGCGGCTGTCCACGGACCGACATCGGCTTTGCCGGCGGCAAGACACACCCCGAGGATCACTCCGGCCAAGGACAGCGGAAGAGTCCTTAATCTCATTGATTTTATGCTGGCTTTCAGCGTCATATTCAATAATTATTTGATTCTGTATAACAAAGGTACTCATATTCTCGAAAATATTCATAACTTTACATTCCTTGCGGAAATCGGCTCGCTTTGGCGGTGTCGCTTCGAGGCAGGAAAGGTTGAACATTAATATTCATAGAATATGAGACGTAATTCATTCATTCTGGCGGCTGTGGCTGCTTTTGCCGCTGTCGCTTGCGGCCCTAAGGTTTCTGACAAGACGGCCATTGAAGGCTCTTTCGAGGCCAACGCACCTGAGGAGGTGAACATCAAGATTCAGGATCTTGGAATAGACACCACGATCACTGTGACAGACAGCAAGTTCGCTGTTGAGCTTCCTGCATCCAAGACCGCTTTGGCCACATTGAGTGGGGATGGTGTCAGAGCAAGATTCATTTCTGACGGAACTCCGTTGACAGTTGTAGTGAAGGAGGATGGTTCTGTAGAGATCGCTTCCAAGACCCCTGCCGTTTCCGTTCAGGAGAAGTATAAGGTTTACGCGGACGCAAGGGCTGCGATTGACAGAGACACCAAAGCGAAGTTGGATGCTCTTGGAGAAGCGGCGGAAGATTCAGCGAGAGACGAGATCTACGAAGCTTACGAGGCGGCTGTCAATGAGTGCAATCGTAAGGCATTTGATGCTAACAAGGACAATATCATAGGTGCCGCGGTGCTTAGCAATATGCAGTATGACCTTGAGTTGGCTCAGGTGGATTCAATGCTGAACCTGCTTGATCCGTCCCTTGCCGAGACTCAGGTAGTCTCCAAAATGAGGGCGGCTGTTGATGCTAAGAAGAACACCGCTGAAGGCAAGATGTTCACCGACTTCGACATCGATGGCGTGAAGCTTTCTGACTATGTCGGTAAGGGCAAGTACGTCCTCGTTGACTTCTGGGCATCTTGGTGCGGCCCTTGCAAGAGGGAGATTCCTAACATCAAGAATGTCTATAATAAATACGTAGGAGACGATTTCGATGTTCTCAGCGTGGCCGTTTGGGATCAGCCTCAGGCTTCCGTTGACACAGCCAAGGCTTACGGAGTGAACTGGAACGAGATCATCAATGCGCAGACCGTTCCTACAGAACTCTACGGCATCCAGGGCATTCCTCATATCATCCTCTTCGGCCCTGACGGAACCATTCTCAAGAGGGATCTCCGTGGCGAGGGCATTGAGGAGGAGGTCGCCAAGTACGTGACCGCCAAGAAGTAGGAGTCTTTCTTGACGGTTTACGGACTTTCAATGTACACGCTTTGAGCGAAAAGAATCTTACAGTCAGGGAGAAAATCGCCCTGTTTCCACATTCCCCGGGGGTCTATCGTTACTACGATGCCTCGGGGAAGGTGATTTATGTGGGCAAGGCCAAAGACCTGCACAAGAGGGTGGCGCAGTATTTCGTGCAGCCGGAGAGACTGAACGTGAAGACCAGGATTCTGGTCTCGAAAATCGCCGACGCGCAGTTCTCCGTGGTGGACTCCGAGGCCGACGCTCTGCTGTTGGAGAACAACCTCATCAAGCATTATAAGCCTCACTACAACATCCTGCTGAAGGATTCCAAGACCTACCCGTGGATCGTCATCACCAACGATGAGTTTCCCAAGGTCTTTCTCACCCGCCGTGTGGACAGGAAGAACGGAACCTATTTCGGGCCGTACAGCTCAGTCTCGCACGCCAATTATCTGCTGGAGTTCTTCCGGAAGAACTACCCGCTGCGTTCCTGCAACCTGAAAATCACCGGCGACGCCATTCTCCGGGGCAAGTTCCGTCCGTGTCTGGACTTCCATATCGGGCGGTGCAAAGGCTGCTGCGTGGGTGCGATCAGCAAGGAGGAATATTCATCCTACGTCACCGAGATCACCCGTCTGCTGAAAGGCGGCGTGAACGAGATTATCCGTGAATATGAGGCCGAGATGAAGCGTGCGGCCTCAGAACTTCGTTTTGAGGAGGCTCAGGTCTGCAAGAATAGGATTGAGTCTTTGAAGAAGCACTATTCGCACTCGATAATATCCTCTGTCGCAGACACTTCCTGCGACGTGTTCTCGCTGGTCTTCGATGGCCAGGAGGCGTTTGGCAACTTCCTTCGGGTACGAGGCGGCTCTGTTATCCAGTCTCTGAACTTGGGTTTCAAAATGAATATCGAGGAGGAGCAGGCCTCGGTGCTCAGCACGTTCATCGCAGAGATCGAATCCAAGTTCGGGGCATTGGCGAAGGAGGTCATCGTTCCGTTCAAGCCGGACGTGGAGATCGACGGCATCGAGTTCCGCATTCCCGCCCGAGGAGACAAACTTTCACTTCTCGAACTCAGCGTCAAGAATGCCAAGGAATATCTCTTCAACTCCATCAAGCAGAGGGAGCACA
>CAVKYA010000106.1:0-2767 GCA_963660255.1 Bacteroidaceae bacterium
ACCAGGCCGGAGCGGACTTCGGAGACTTTGGCGAGGTTGATGACGTAGGAGCGGTGGACGCGGACGAAACGGGAGGCAGGGAGTTTCTCAAGGAGTTTGGAGAAACTCATCAGGACGACCTTGGGCATCTGTTCGCCTGCGACATAGATTTTCAGGTACTCGCTCATACCTTCAACATAGACGATGTCGGAAATCTCGACCTTGATGATTTTGTAATCCGCTTTGAAGAACACGAAATCATCCGAAAGAGCCGTTCCGGAACCGGCGGCCTGAATCATCTCGAAACGGGAACGCAGTTTCTCGGCTGAAGCGATGAACTCGCTCAGGGTAAAGGGCTTCAGCAGATAGTCCACGGCATCCACCTTGAAGCCTTCGATGGCATATTCAGAATAGGCGGTCGTGAAGACCACGAGGGGCGGACGCTTCAGGGTTTTGACCAAGTCCATTCCGGAAAGGTCGGGCATATTGATGTCCAGAAACATTGCGTCCACCTCGTTCTCCTCCAAGACCTTACGAGCCTCGAAAGCACTGGGGCAGGCGGCGGTCAGCGACAGGAACGGAACCTTGGCGATGTATTTTTCAAGTTGGCCGAGAGCCAGCGGCTCGTCATCCACGGCAATGACCCTTAACATACTGAGACAGGTTTTGATGGTAAGACCATAAACACCTCATACTCAGTGGCAGACTTGTCGATGTGCAAGACAAAATCCTCTCCGTAGAGCAATGAGAGCCTTTTCTGAATATTATCAAGTCCAATCCCGCCGACGGCTTGTTGATCCTGATCGGCATTCAGACTGTTGGAGCAACGGAATATCACCTTGCCGGATTCCAATGCGACTGACAACCGTATGTAACTATCAGACTTATAACTCACTCCGTGTTTGAAAGCATTCTCCGCGATGGTCGCCATCAGAAGCGGAGGAACCTTAGCGCCACCGTCATCCTCTGGGAATGAATATTCAATCCTCACGCTGTCGGTGTAGCGCAGACGCATAAGGTACAGGTAGTGCCGCAGGAAATCGAGTTCCTTCGCAAGCCCGACTGTCGGGCCGTTGCTGTCGTACAAGACGTGGCGCATCAAACGGGACAGTTCCACAATGCTGTCCTTGGCCTTTTCGGGCGACACATCCACCAAAGCGTGAATATTATTGAGCGTATTCATAAAAAAGTGCGGATTGATCTGGTAGCGGAGATATTCAAGCCTGTACCGCAGGTTCTCCTTTTCCAGTTCCTCCAGACGCTTTTTCTCAAGGGTGTAATTCGTGTAGTATTTCGCTCCGAGGTTGACTCCCAGCATCATAAGGGCTATGATGATCTTGCTGACACCAGCTCCGATGGGTTTCTTGTCGTGTTCCGGACGTGGTGGTTCGGAACGTCTATATTCAGGATGTCCGCCTAAGCCTTTTGCCTCGGGAAAATGCCTCGACTCAGGACTATCATCATGCATTTTAACCTCCGGCGGCTCTCCCCCATCATCCATAAAGTCATGCGGTGGCGGCGGATTATGCCCCGGCCTCTCCATCGGTTCAGGTCTTTTATCAAGCAATCCCTCTGAATCAATGACATAGAACGAGAATACCCCCATTAATACCACCGTGCACAAAAGGTACGGAACAACCCTCTTGCGGCGAATCAACATAGGGGCCACAAACAGATCGTGAATGGTGAACAAAACCAAAAACGGCAGCGTCGGCAGCAAGAATTTCTTCAGAAAGTGAGACAGGAAGCCAAGCGAAGCCTCCCCCGACGACTCCCACCAAGCCAGCAAAGCCTCGAATAGGAATATTCCCACCCAGATCGCCGCCTTTGCAGCCAAAGCCTTATATTCTCTGAATATTTTCATACTCGTATCAAAATGTAGAAGCCACGATTCATAGCGGCTCTTTACCGACCTACTCTAATGTTATATGCAAAATTACAACATTGTTCCGAATCCAACCCGCCGATTCGTTGAAGAAATCCGCCCGTTCGCTGAAAAAGATTCCGCAAGGCACATTTACTGCCTTACCTTTCGGCCAGAAAAGAAACCAGAAAACGTTTGGAATTATGAAACGGATTTATCTTGCATTTCTATTGATCCTTGGTTCCTGCAGCGGGAATCTGATCGACACAATCGACGAACCGTCCGATGACAACGAGGTCATCACCACCGACGGAACCATCAGCATCGTGTTCTCCGAGAGCGGTGCGACCGTCAGCGGAGACCCTTCCGGCATCGTGACCGTGAACGGCAACGATGTGACAGCCAACAACACATCCGAAACGCTCATCACCTACGAGCTCAGCGGAACCGTCTCCGACGGATTCTTCAAGCTGTACAGTTCCGTAAAACAAGTAATTGAACTCAAGGGGCTTAATCTCAAGAATCCAAACGGGGCCGCCATCAACAACCAAAGTCACAAACGTACTTCTGTGGTCGTGACCGGCGACAATTATATCTCAGACGGAGCGGTGAACTCTTCTGGAGACTACCCGGACCAGACCTCCGACGAGGATATGAAAGCGGCTTTCTTCAGCGAGGGGCAACTGATCTTCAGCGGAGAAGGAAGCCTCACTGTCACAGCTAACGGTAAGGCCGGAATCACAAGCGACAATTATGTGGCCATACAAGACGGAGTAACGCTCAATGTAACCTCAAAGGGAGGACACGGAATCAGAGGCAGTGAAAGAGTCACGATCAGCGGCGGGACTGTCAATGTAAACACTTCCGCCACAGGAAAGAAAGGAATCTCCACAGACGGAGAGTTCTCTCTCAGCGACGGCACTG
>CAVKYA010000106.1:3411-7763 GCA_963660255.1 Bacteroidaceae bacterium
CAGCCTGTCCTCAACGTGACCAGCTGGACAGCGAACACGGAATATTCACTCTACGACGGCGACACTCTGCTAGCCACCTTCACAGCTCCGAGCAAAGGCGGCAACGGAATCGTGATCTCCCACCCGAGTCTTGTCAGCGGTGGCAGCTACACTCTCAAGACTTCATCCGGAAGCACGACCCTCACCGCTTCGATGGAAGCGCAAGGCGGCAACGGCGGCGGGGGTAATCCTGGGGGTAACCCAGGGGGTAATCCCGGGGGTGGCAACCCTGGAGGCGGTCCCGGCGGTAGATGGTAAACCATAATATTCATTGAATATGAGGACGAAGATATTCATAATAACGCTCCTTTTGTCGCTTTTCGGCCTGTCGCTGCCGGCGCAGGAAAAGGCAGGCAAAAGCAACCTGACCGTCAAGGAATGGAACATCGACGCCGGCACGAACCAGAAAGTTCTTGACCACCTGACAATCTACAACGCAAGCGGCAAGAAGGTCGAAGAGGCGGAATACGACCGCAAAGGCCTGAAATGGCGCAAGAAGTATGAATATGCCCCCGACGGCAGCCTGTCACGGGTGCTGGTCTATGACTCCTCGAACAAGCTCGACAACATCCGCAAGTTCGAATTCAACGAATTGGGACGCAAAAAGACTGAATATGTCTATGACGCAAAAGGAAAACTCAAACGGTGTAAGGTGTATGAATATTCCGTCGGCATCGCAAGTGATTGACATCGTGCTCCTTTCGAGGTTTGAACCGATCACTCTGGAGCAGATGGATTCGATCAGGTTGATGAACAGGATCGACACCAAGTTCATCACTGACACTCTGACGCTTGAATCCGTTCTTGAGGACGCTTTAAGGCACGGTTACATGGCGTTTGAATGTGATGGCGAGAGGCTGCACGCCTACGACAGCATCTATTTCGACACCGATGACCTCAGGATGTTCACCGAACACCGCAGAGGAAAGCTTGTCCGACAGAAAATCCGTACCAGAGTCTATCAGGAATCAGGCCTTTGCTTTCTGGAGGTAAAAAAGAAGAACAATCACTCAAGGACAAAAAAGAAACGAATAAGAATATCACAGACTGATTTTCAAGATTTTAGAAATGATTCCGAGGCTTGTTCCTGGCTCGCGTCCAATTCCGGCTATCGCTGGGACAATGTTCGTCCGGCCATCGAAACGTCATTCAACCGGATTACTCTTGTCAACAAAAGTCTCACAGAACGTCTCACGATAGACTCTTCGGTGGCATTCCGGAATCTAAGGACCGGGGGAAGTTCCGATCTGGGTGCCGCCGTGATCATCGAACTCAAGCAGGATGGAAGAATCCAGAGCGAGATGAAGGACATTTTGCTAGAGCACAGGATCAAGCCTTTCAGAATCAGCAAGTACTGCATAGGGACCGTCCTCACGGACTCAGGCGTGGCCGCAGGACGGTTCAAGCAGAAAATCAGACATATTGACAAATTGAACAAAAACTTTTACATAAAATGCTACAATCCAGTATTACTCCGGCCGCTTTAGACGAAAGCGAGCTTCTCGGCATCCAGACACTCTCCGACCCGGTGATGAGCACGGCCCAGAGCCTGTCGGAACTTGCGCTGAGGTTCTTCCTCAACCTGTTGTCCTGTTGGGTGATAGTCAAGTTGTTGTACTATCCGAAAAGTCGCAGGAAAGACTATGTGTTCACATTCCTGACATTCTCCTCGGCGATGCTGCTTCTGCTCTACGCGATGGGCAGGGTGGATGTCGGAGTCGGGCTGACCCTCGGACTCTTCGCGATCTTCGGAGTGATCCGTTACAGAACGGAAACCGTTCCAATCCGGGAGATGACCTACCTGTTCGTGATCATAGCGATAGCGGCGGTCAACGGTCTCACACCCCTGTTCAAGGTCGCGGGCGTGGCCGAAAACGCTCCGCATTATGTTCTCGGAACCGGAGACCTGCTTCTGGCCGTGGCGGCCAATGTAATGTCAATCATCCTGATCTGGGTTCTGGAAAGCAGTCGAAGCCTCAAGAGATCCGCCTCGAAGATTATTCTATACGATAGGATTGACCTGATTGTACCAGACCGTCGGGACGAACTATTCAAGGACATCGAGGAACGCTGCGGAATCAAGCCCCTCGACATCACCATCGGCAACATCGACTTCCTCAAGGACGCGGCCTACATCAAGGTCTATTACAACACCGAATCGGCCGCCGACACGACAATCGATTCAATCGTAAGAAACAAGCAATTTATTGAAAACCAGAATTTATGAGCATTACGAATATATTCCCGAAAGTCACAGCCGCAGTTGCGGTGGCGCTTCTGACACTGGCATATTCAGAAGCATCCGCTCAGGACATCAATGGCCGCGCGTCCGCCGAATTGGATTGGAAGGTCGCGAAAGGATTCCATCTGAACGCAGAGTATCAGGTTCGAATGAAGGACTCGTTCTCTGGAATCGAGAGGAACCAGTTCTCGATCGGGGCTTCCTACAAGCTGAACAAGTACCTGAAGACCGATTTGGAATACACTTTCATCGGCCACTACGCCAACACTTCCGGAGAGTTCCGGCCAAGGCACAGACTGTCGGCCAATGTGACTGGTATCGTGGATGCCGGCGACTGGCGTTTCTCTCTTCGTGAAAGGCTCCAGTTCACCCACAAGTCCTATGACATCAATCCTTACCAAGAGGTTCTCAACCCGCTGACTCTCAAGTCCCGCCTGATGGTCAAGTACCGTGGTTTCAAGACCGTGGAGCCCTACGCCTACGTCGAGCTGCGCAACATATTCAACGCTCCTAAGTGCAGAGCCACCCACAACACCGCCACCGACACGTGGTCCGACTACGAGTTCCTCGGTTACACCCACGCCTATGTCAACCGCGTCCGTGGTGCCCTCGGCCTCGAATGGAACCTCACCAAGCGTCACAGTCTGGACTTCACCGCGATGCTCAACTACCATAACAACCTTGAGATCGACACCAACAAGTCCGGCACCAAGCTGAAGTCCTTCACCTGGCAGAACCCTACCGCCGCCACACTTAGTGTCGGCTACAAGTTCTCGTTCTGATAAGAAACATATATTATTCATAAAAAGATATTCTTACCCCCTAATGTTTTTTATCATTTGATTGTCATTAAGAAAAATGGTCGTACATTGGCCTCGGTTTCCGTGTGGCCTTTTTACCGACGTGCCATTCCCTACCAGACAAAAAGGCAAAAAAACGGAAGTCAACAATTTGTTTAACCAACTAAAACTATTATCTTTATGGCTGTTAATGGATATGACGACCTGAGCGCCTACGGCTGGGGCCGCGCGCTTTTGGAGGACGAGGGGACGCGATTCGGGGACGAAGTGGATGTGGAAGGTGATGCCCTGCCACGGTACATAGACCCGCTGAACGACTGGGGATTCAAGAGGCTTTTCGGGACGGAGATGAACAAGGAGTTCCTTGTCGCGTTCCTGACGGACATATTCCCCGACAAGAGGATCAAGGACATCACTTACCTGCCGACAGAGCAGTTGGGCTTGGCCGCCGGGGATAGGAACGCGAGGTTCGACGTGATGTGCAGGGACGAGAGCGGGGAGAAATTCATCGTCGAGGTGCAGCTGGCCTACCAGAAGCATTTCAGGGAAAGGGCGTTGTACTATTCCGGGATGGCTCTGCACTCGCAGGGAGTGAAAGGGAAGAGGTGGAACTACAACATCAAAGGGGTGTATTTCGTAGGGTTGCAGAATTTCGCCTTCGGGCCGGAAAGAGGAGGTGGATTGATCCGGAGATATTCAGTGCGGGAGGACGAGAGCGGAGAGTTGATGACGGACAAACTGCGGTTCGTGTTCATCGAGATCGGGCGGTTTGACAAGAGCCCCGAGGAACTCAAGACGAACCTGGATAAGTGGTTCTACGTGCTGAAGAACCTGCACCGCCTGCTGGAACGCCCGGCGGCGTTGGTTGACAGGATATTCAGGAGGTTTTTCGAGGCAGCGGAGGTCATATCCTTGACAAAGGATGAGAAGAAACAATATGTAAGCAATATGATAAACGAACGGGACACATACAATCAGATCGCCTACGCCAGAGAGTTCGGGCGTGAGGAAGGATTGGAACAAGGCAAGGTAGCCGAAAGGGAGGCCATAGCCTTACGTATGATAGAAGCAAACACACCTATCGAGTTCATCGTCAAGTGTACCGGCCTTGACAAGGCCGCCGTGGAAGCGCTTGCGCAAAAGAATTAATATGACAAGCAAGGATTACAGGGATTTCGCGGTGGAGCAGATGGGGCTGCTGGATGGGATATTCACAAAGCCGATGATGGGAGAGTTTCTGCTTTACTGGCAGGGGAAATACTTCGGTGGGA
>CAVKYA010000107.1:0-7742 GCA_963660255.1 Bacteroidaceae bacterium
TGTCAGCAAGGACTATTACCGGTTCGCATATCCTTTCGACATTATGGCTACGGCCGGCGTTTACTTCCAACTTACGAGAAGAACCGGACGTGGCAAAGCGCAACTCAGACGTGAGGCTTACAACCAAGTCTATAATCCAACCCCTAATTCCACAGAAAAATGAGATATTTGACAGCCAAGGCAGGTGACGTGCTAATCGGAGGAGGACATCCGATAGTTGTCCAGACGATGTGCAACACCCACACTTCGGATGTGGAAGCGACTGTTGCGCAATGTGTCAGACTTTATGAGGCGGGCTCGGAAATGATCCGCATAACCGTGCCGGGCCCGGCGGATGTGGAATGTGTGAAGTCGATCAAATCCAGACTGAAAGAGATGGGAATCAATGTCCCTATCGTCGCGGATATTCATTTTTCCTCGCAGACCGCGATAATGGTCGCTCCGTTCGTGGAGAAGGTCAGAATCAATCCAGGAAACTTTCACCGGGATCACAATGAGGCACGCAAACAGTTCGCGAAGCTTATTGATGTCTGCCGTGAGAACGGAACCGCAATCCGGATTGGTGTCAACCACGGTTCTTTGGGCGACTATATCACCAATCTCTACGGCAACACTCCCGAGGCGATGGCCAAGGCTGCATTGGAATGGATGAATATGTGCGCGGAGGCTGATTTCCAGAACGTTGTGGTGTCACTCAAGTCTAGTAACACAATTGTTATGGTCGAAGCATACCGCAAACTTATGGCCGCGATGAAGGAAAACGGGGTTATCTACCCTCTTCACGTTGGTGTCACTGAGGCAGGCAACGGGGACAGCGGCAGGATCAAGTCCTGTGTGGGAATCTCTACACTACTGTCAGAAGGCATCGGTGACACTGTTCGCGTTTCCCTTACCGAGGATCCTGAGAATGAACTTCCCGCCGCACGTTATCTTGCCGCACGTTACGGGCACAAGATTGTCTCTTCTATGACATCAGTTTCAGTGAACGGAAGGAAGGCGGTGGCAAATTACGACTCCCCTTCTCGGGAAACACTTTTGTTGGATGTGTCGTGCGATTTTGGTAAGAGGCTGTTAGACAGAACTTTGGACGAGTTGGAACTCACCGGTTCGTATATTGACGATTCCGGAGACAGAATCTCCATTCAAGACTCTGGAATCGGTGCCTACCTTGTCGATGAGCTGATGCAGGCCGCGAGAAGACGTTTCTATAAGCCTGAATATGTCGCCTGTCCAGGCTGCGGACGAACGATGTACGATCTTCAGAAAGCGTTCGAGGAGGTGAAGGCCAGAACCGCACACTTGAAGAACACCGTAATCGCCGTGATGGGGTGCATAGTGAACGGCCCCGGTGAAATGGCTGACGCGGACTGGGGATATGTCGGCGAAGGCAACCACAAGGTCACCATCTATAAAGGAAAGGCTCCCGTGCTGAAGCATATTCAAGACACGGAAGCCATTGATCGTCTTGTCGAACTGATCGAGAAAGATCAGACGCAAATTATTTAAGTTCAGCTATTACAGTCTCGCAGGCTCTTGTGAAATCCCCTTCCTTCACCTTGACATCAGCGTCAAGCGGAAGGAATATGTCGATTCGTGAGCCGAACTTGATGATTCCGCACTGCAGTCCCCTCTCGACCTCGGCATTCTCTATCGAGTAGCAGACAATCCTTCTGGCGAAAGTGCCGGCTATCTGTCTGAAGAGAATCTCACCGTGCTCATTGCGGATGGCCGTGGATGAATGCTCATTCTTTTCCGAAGCCTTTGGCAGGAAGGCAAGCAGATACTTCCCCGGATGATATTTATAGTAGGAAATAACTCCGTCCATCGGCCAGAAATTCGTGTGTACATCGAAGAAATCCATATACACCGACACTTGGATGCGGTCATCCTTGAAATATTCCTTCTCATAGACCCGGTCAACAATCACAACCTTGCCGTCGGCGACAGAGGTGATCATCTTGCTGTCTCCCTCCGGTATAACCCGGTCCGGAACCCTGTGGAACCAGAAAACGAAGAAAGCAAAGGCGAGCAGGATGATCGTGATCGGGATTGAAATGTACAGATTGTGTATGAATATCAATGCGCACACTATCAGGACCGCTATCACAGCCCAGTTGAAGCCTATCGTTCCGTGCGAGTCCTTATCAACAATTATCTTCTTCATATCGTTTGTATATTCATTAATTGATTATTCGGTTATTATTAATTAGAGCAGGTCGAAGATTGTCAGATAGATAGATCCGAACGGCATAGCCATCAGCGTGCTGTCGAACCTGTCCAGAAAGCCTCCGTGCCCAGGAATTATCTTGCCTGAATCCTTTACTCCATAGACTCTTTTCCATTGGGATTCATATAGGTCTCCATAAACTCCTGTGATTGACATAATAAGCGACAGGATCAAGCAATGGATGAGCGGAAACTTCAATATCCCGAACTCATAAAGGGCGAATGCCGCCAACACCGAGCTGACAAGTCCACCGACAAATCCTATCCAAGTCTTCTTTGGCGACACGGACGGAAAGAGTTTTTGAGGGAATATCTTGCCGAGAGATATTCCGAACGCGAACGCCCCGACATCCGAGCACCATATTATTATGAAAAAGCAAAGGAGCAGGTTTCCGCTGAAATTGCCTGCCTTGTCGAAGGCGATCAGATTTGAAAGAGCGATCGGCACAGCGATGTACAACAAGCCAGTGTAGATGTTGGAGAATTTGCCGTACTCTTCCTTGTCCTTGACGTACAGAGAATTGATCATCACTATGAACAGCGGAACCATAGCGAAGGCCACGAACCGGATCGGAACGTGGTACGAGGCTACCGCGAACAGTATTCCGAAGAGGATGACAGCCGCGATGATCGCCAGCACCTTAGAGAAGGTGTAGCTGTTCCCCATCGTGATGTGGTAGAACTCCAAAAGCATCACGGACATAATGAATATGATCAGTCCGGCGAACAGGAACTTGTTGAACATCAGGCAGGTCAACATCGCAAGGATGAAGACCACGCCTGAAATCGATCTGACCGCTACGTTATTCATTTTCTGTCACGGTTTTCTCTGTGTCACTATCTGTTTGGACATCGGCTGGTTCCACTTCCTCAGCCGGTTTCACCTTAGGACCGAAAATCTTCTCGATGTCCTCCGCGAAGATCACCTCCTTCTCAAGGAGAATCTGGGCCATCTTGACGAAGCCTTCCTTGTGCTCGGTCAGAATCCTGTAGGTTCTGTCGTGAATCTCCTTCACAAGATCCTTGACCTCCTGGTCCATAAGCTCTGCGGTCTTCTCACTGTAAGGTTTGGTGAGGTCGTAGCCTCTTGAACCTGTCGAATCATAGAAAGACACCTCGCCGACCTTCTCGCTCATACCATAGTACTGAACCATATTGTAAGCCATTCGCGTAAGTCTCTCAAGGTCGTTCAACGCGCCTGTGGCCGGCTCGCCGTTGATGATCTCCTCAGCCACTCGTCCACCGATCAAGGCGCACATCTTGTCCATAAGATAGGACTTGGACAGGATCTTCCTCTCGTCCGGAAGGTACCAGGTCAAGCCGAGCGCCTCCCCTCTCGGGATGAGGCTGACCTTGAACACCGGATCAGAGTATGGCAGCAGCCAGCCGACTGTGGCGTGTCCCGCCTCGTGATAGGCCGTGGTCCGCTTTTCCGCCGGGGTCATTATCGAGCCCTTGCGCTCAAGTCCGCCGACAATCCTGTCAACAGCATCCAGAAAATCCTGACGGTCAATCTCTTTCTTGTCACGTCTGGCGGCTGTAAGGGCAGCCTCATTGCAGACATTAGCGATGTCAGCGCCAGAGAAGCCCGGCGTGTGCTGTGCCATAAACCCAAGATCGAAATCCTTGGCGACCTTGAGATTGCGTGTATGAACCTTGAATATCTCCTCCCTCTCCTTGAGTTCAGGAAGGTCAACGTGTATCTGACGGTCGAAACGTCCGGCCCTGAGCAACGCCTTGTCGAGGATGTCGGCTCTGTTGGTCGCCGCAAGGATGATCACACCAGAATTCGTGTCGAATCCGTCCATCTCCGTAAGCAGCTGGTTTAGAGTGTTCTCACGCTCGTCATTTGAGGAGAACCCGACGTTCTTGCCACGCGCCCTTCCGACAGCGTCGATCTCGTCGATGAACACGATGCACGGAGCCTTCTCCTTTGCCTGACGGAACAGGTCACGGACTCTGGACGCCCCGACTCCGACGAACATCTCGACAAAGTCTGATCCCGAGATGGAGAAGAACGGCACGTTGGCTTCCCCTGCCACGGCCTTGGCCAGCAATGTCTTACCAGTACCCGGAGGGCCTACCAGAAGAGCGCCCTTAGGAATCTTTCCTCCGAGGGCTGTATATTTCTTAGGATTCTTGAGGAAGTCCACGATCTCCATCACCTCTTCCTTGGCTCCGTACAGGCCGGCGACATCCTTGAACGTGACGTTGACTTTCTCCTTGTCGGCGAGCTTGCCGGTGGATTTTCCGACATTGAACACTCCGCCAGGTCCGTTTCCGCCTCCGCCCATATTCCTGCTGAAGCCACGGAACATCCAGATCCACATCACGATGAGCAGAATCGGGAATATGATCCATTTCAAAATGCCGGACCACATCCTGCTGTCGTTCTCCATTACGATCTTGACCTGGCTTTCGTCCGGGGTGAGCTTGGCGTTCAGTTCACCGAACTCCTTCTCCGCGTCGAATTTGTCTGAGACCAGGAATATGAAATGCGGCGAGCTGGCCGGAACCTTGCCTCCGAACTTATCGGCATATTTGTTAAGCCTGTCCGGGCGCACGGTTATGTTGCCCTTGAAGTCGTTCCTCACGAAATCGATCTCCTTGATGTCGCCCCTAAGGAACATCTCTTGGACCTCGGCCCACTCTATCTTCTGAGGATTGGCCCCGCTGTTGTTGAAAAGCAGCCAGCCTATGCCAAGAATGAGTATAAGGTAGAGCCACGAGAAATTGAATCTCACGCGGATAATCTTCCTTCTTGGATCATTGCCTTGCGGCGAATTAGCGTTATTCGGCATCTGTCTCTGTCTTTTTGGTTTTAGGAACGCGTCTTTCCTTGTATTCCTTGTGAGGAGCGTCGGCCCAGAGTTCCTCAAGCCTGTAGAACTGGCGGTATTCCGTCAGGAAAATATGTGCGACGATGTCACCGTAGTCCAGGATTATCCAGAAATTATTCTCCATACCCTGGGTGCGAAGCGGCTTCCTCCCTTCCTCGCGCATCTTGTCGATGACATTGTCCGCTATGGCGTTGACGTTGGTCGTGGAGTCAGCGTTGCAGATCATAAAATGGTCAGTGATTGCGGTCCCCAGTGGCCTGAGATCTATGTCAATGACGTTTTGTGCTTTCTTGTCGAGCATAGCGTCGGCCATAACCCGCAAATCGTGTGTAATCATATCGAGAATGTTTTATATTTTTGCAATTCCAATCAAATATACAAATATACGACAAATTCTGAACCAATGAAAGAGGAAGTTGACATACAATGGTTAGAAGAGGTTGATTCCACTAATAATGAGGCTACAAGACGTTTGACGGAGATTGACAATCTGGCAGTCATCGCCGCTGTGCATCAAACCGCCGGACGCGGCCAAAGAGGCAACCGCTGGCAGACTTATGCCGGAGAGAACCTGACGTTCTCTATGGTAGTGAAATTTGGCGATGGCGCTTTACCCGCTCTGGAAGCATCCCGACAGTTCGTTTTGACCCGTTGTGTGACACTTGGAGTGTCAGATTATCTGGAGTCCGAGGGGATTGACTGCTCGGTGAAATGGCCGAACGACATCTATGTCCGGAACAAGAAAATCTGTGGAATACTGATAGAGAACACCTTACGAGGTCCTTCCCTTGCCACGAGTGTGATCGGAATAGGATTGAACGTCAACCAGAAAGACTTTCCGCCGCAACTTGTGAATCCTGTCTCAATGACAATGCTGACCGGCAAGGAATATGACCTTAAAGCCGAACTGCGGAAACTTTGCCGCTTCCTCCGCTCCAGACTTGGCAACTACGACAATGCAAATGAATATGTCGGCAGACTCTACCGCTTCGCTACTTTTAATGAATATATAGTCTGCTCGACAGGTGAGCCGATGTGTGCGAAAATCGTTGGTGTCTCCGAGCGTGGAAAGCTTTGTATGGAAACAGAAAAAGGCGAACGTTTAGAGTTCGCCTTCAAGGAAATAAGTTACGTTATCTAACAAAGTTCAGCAATAGCCTCGGCTGGATTCTCGGCCTTGAATACCGAACTTCCTGCGACAAGCATTGTCGCTCCGGCCTCGGTCAGAATCCTTGCGTTGGCGGCCGACACACCTCCGTCCACCTCAATGTCTTTCACGACTCCCCTTCTGTCCATCTCGGCCTTCAGTGCTTTGATTCTGTCAATGGAATCCTCAATGAATTTCTGGCCGCCGAACCCTGCGAACACAGACATTATCAGGAAGAAGTCCACATCCTCGATGTATGGGAAAAGCCTTTCTACGGGAACATCAGGGTTGATGGCCAGTCCAGCCTTCGCTCCACAGGATTTGATCATCTCTATGATCTCCTTAGGATCCTTGCCGGCTTGATCCGCAGCCTCCAGATGGAAACTTATCAAGTTCGCGCCGCATTTGGCGAACCTCTCGACGTATTTGTCCGGGTTGATAATCATCAGGTGCACGTCCATCGGGACAGTCACGACCTTGGCTATCGCCTCCATCACCGGGAATCCGAACGAGATGTTAGGCACGAGACTTCCGTCCATCACGTCGATGTGGATCAGGTCGGCGTTCTCATTGACCATCCTGATGTCCGGCTCCAGATTCAGGAAGTTGCCGGAAAGTATTGAAGGGGCTATCTTTACCATATCACTCAAAATTCGTCACGACATCGACAAGATGCTCGGTGAACTTGTCGAGAGACGCAAGCTCAAGCTTCTCGCCAGGAGCGTGCACTCCCCTTAGGGTCGGGCCGAACGAGATCATATCAAGATCCCCGAATTTCTCTCCGAAGAGTCCGCACTCAAGTCCCGCGTGGATTGCCTTGACCTCAGGCTCGCATCCGAACAGTTTCTTGTACGAATCCACGCAGACACGAAGAATGTGGGAATCAAGATTAGGTTTCCAGCCTGGATATTCGGAAAGATGAGTCACCTCGGCTCCGGCGAGCAGGAAGTTTGCCTCCACCTTGGCCGCCATCATCTTTCTTGCCGAACCTGTCGAGCTGCGCTGGCTTGTGATGACCTCGATTCTCCCCTGCCTGTTCATCCTTACGGCCGCCAGATTTGTGGATGTCTCCACGAGCCCCGGAATGTCCTGGCTCATGGTCTCGACTCCGTGAGGGCAAGCGAAGAGAGATGTGATCAATCTCCTTGCCACGTCGCTCTGAACCGGTTTCTCGGTGCATCTGTAGGTCTCGCCATTGAAAGTCATGCCGGGATCCGTCTTGAAATATTCATTCTTCACATCCTCTCCGAAAGCGGTGAATCTCGCGATTGTCGCATCGGTGTCAGGGACTGTGATTATGGCCTCGCACTCCCTCGCTATCGCATTCGGCTTGTTGCCTCCCTTCAGCATGACAAGCTGAAGTCCATGCGCCATCTCTGAATATAAGAATCTGGCCATCTGCTGCACGGTGTTCGCGCGGCCTTTGTTGATGTCGTCGCCACTGTGGCCGCCAAGCGCTCCTCCGATCTCCAGCCTGACAGGCTTGTAGCCTTCCTTGAAGTCTTCCTGAATATAATTGAACACGGCTG
>CAVKYA010000108.1:0-7726 GCA_963660255.1 Bacteroidaceae bacterium
TATCAATAGTCCGTTAAAAATTAGCCAAGCCTAAGCGGCTCTGGCAGTAAATAAAATAAGTTCTTTGAAAATTTTGTCAATTAATGGCGTGTCCGGTTGAATGCCGAACACGCAAATAAATCTTTCAAGCATATAGGCGTTGTGTATCATTGACTTGCACGAGGAGATGGAATAAGGCATCCCCATCCTTTTGCACGCGGCCTTGGCGAGATTGACAGCCGTAAGCGACGCGTTGAAGTGGAAGGCCAGCTTTCTGAAGTCGGTGGACTGGCAGTTCGTGATTCCCGCATACTGCTTGCCGTCCCTGAAGCAGAACTCCAGCTGGAAGCGCGTCCTGTAATATTCAAGGACATCGACCGCCGTCTGCGTCTGGTCAGTCGAGAAGTAGAGCTGCCACCTGCCGTCCCTGTCCCCGTCCGGATACCAGACGGCAAGGCTTACCATCCGCTTCAGGGACTTGGACCAGGCCTTCAACCCGTATAGCTTTCCTTTGTCGACCTCGTACTCCGTGCATCTTGAGGTGTCGATCCGCGAGAAGTCTATCCGTCCGTCGTATAGTTTGCGCCGCCCTCTCTTTCCCGTCGGTTTTTCCGTCGTGGGATAGAACAGGGCAGCGTCATTCCTGAACCTGCTGATGACATGGAAGCCGTTGCCGCACATCGGCGTGACAAATGTGTTTTTGGAGAAGAACGCGTCCGCCACGACAATGTTCGACACCCTTTGGAGCTGTTCCTGTCTTTTGATGAGGTAGCACGCATACCAGTCGACAAGACTCCTGTCCATGTTGTCCAGGGTTTTGGTGTCCGGTGTCTGGACAGATCCAAGGGTCATGCACTTATGGTTGTCGACATCTATGACCCCTATTCCCATGATCTCCAGCCCGCGTTTGTATTCGCTCGCGCAGCCTGACCAGAAATATCCCGTCCACGGGGTTTTCTTGCCGGACTTTGGTATATATGATGGGTCTATCGCCAAGGCTTTCCGGCTGCCGGTGAGATGTCGCCCGACTAGGCTCTCGTTGAACGAGAACCAGTCGAATGATTCGTTTTCAAAATGGTTGCGGTACGTCTGTTCTGAGAACTCTCCGTATCGCCCCATCTGAAGGAAGTTTATGCGGCCTGGGATGGCCATGAACAATTTCATCACGTCTATGAAGACCTTTTCAAATGGTTTGCGTATATTTGCCACTGATTTGAGGGCCTCAAGGCTCTCGGATTGGTATTGCATAAGGATTGATTCCATAGTCATAATCAGAAGAGGTGGTACACTTCTAATTTACTAAAAATCAATGAACTGTGCAATACTTTTCTTATATGTTTACGGCATTCGTCGCATTCCAATGCACTGAATCCCTACTGCTTGTAGATTCATCTATTGACAATATTTCAATGAACTTTTACAGGGGTTGAGCTGGCTTTCGTCTGCTCGATTGTTGATTTTTTAAATTATCGGTAAAAATTTACCGAAGTATTGTTCATTTATAAGTTATGGATGCTGTCATAACATATGTAAACGGCTTGGACCCTGTCTGGCGTGAGGAATATTCACGGGCGTTGGATATTCCAGCCCTTGACAAGCGTTTCCGTGATTGGGGAACCTTGAGATACCTTCTTCGTGGCATTGACACGCATATGCCGTTCATAAGAAATGTGTATCTGGTTGTGTCCGGCATTACCCAGGTTCCGGACTGGGCTTCTGACAGGTTGAAAGTCGTGACGCATAAGGACATCATTCCGGAGGAATTCCTGCCGACATTCAATAGCACCACCATAGAGATGTTCCTTCATCGGATTCCCGGTTTGGATGAACGCTTCATCTATTTCAACGACGATATGTTTCCGGTGGCGCCGTGTGAGGAGAGCGACTTTTTCCGTGACGGGAAGATTGTGATCGGATTCTCTTTCCATCTTTTCACGGGCGGAATGTACAAACGTCAATGCAGGAACTCCGACCGTATGGCGAGAAAGGCTCTTGGTCTGGGAAACAGTTTTTTGTTTGTCCGTCCTCAGCACATCTGCTCTCCGATGCTCAGGAGCGCGGGTGAGGAGATTATGGCTAAGATGAGAGACGAGATTTTCGCGACTCTTTCACGGACCAGAACGATGTCCAATCTGAACCAGTATTTATTCCTGGACTATCTTTTTCATCAGGGGAAAGCTGTCCGTGAACGTTTATCCGGCAAGTTCTTCTCGATCGCCACTTCATCCGCGGCTTCAATAGGAAAATTTCTTGATTCCCCGTCCCGGAAACTTGTCTGCATCAATGACGTGCATCTCAAGGAAGAGTCTTTCCTGTCTGAGAGGAAGATTCTTCTGGACTCCTTTGAAAGGGCCCTTCCTATGAAGTCCCGATTCGAGAAATAGCGTTATAAGGTTATTCCCAGACGTTTGGAAATCCATTCGTCGAACAGGGCTTTCTCCTCCCGGTCAGCATCCTGAAGCGCGTTCATACATCCGTATTTCAGTCCCGGCTGCCTGTCGGCCCAGTCCAGTTTCTCTTTAAGATATTCCAGACCCTTTGGCTTGCGGATCATAAGGTTCACTCCCTTGTGAGGCTTGTGGATCAACAACCCCTTGCTTTCGGCCAGCACATAGAAGAAGCCTTGGACATTGAACTGCTCGTTGTCCCTGAATCTGTGCCGTACATTTCGCAGGATGCTCTCGGGGTGTCTGGTTAGATATTCAGAGAGCACGCTCTTGAGGATAGGATGCGGCTCGTGCGGCAGGTAGAAGAAGTGCTTCCAGCCTATCACCTCCGCCCCGTTGAGAAGAGAGTCCTTGTAGGTGAACCGCTTGTGGCTGTTTTTCTTCAAGCGTATGGCTCTCAGGAACTTCATCACGGCCGAAGGAAACTTGCTTGAGTAGCACACGACCTTCCCGTCCCTGAACAGGTCCTCCTTCTTCGACGGGCTGGTGAAGAAGAAATCATCGTTCATATAGATGAATTCCTCGCTCAGGTCGGGGATGCGCCACATCATCGTCTCCACGGCGATGCTGTTGAAGACCGGAAGGTACTGCTCATATCCCTCGAAAAGAGTGTTCTGATCCACGATTATCACCGGAACCTGATTGTCCGGGAAGTTCTTTTCAATGAAATCCCCAAGGTTCGGATCCTGCCTGTTGGTGATGATGAATATCCTCTTGACGTATGTGGCGAACCTAAGGATCGAGGCCACCGCAAACCTGATCTCATTGCTTTGGATAAACCGCTCCGGACCGGCGATGTCCTCCAGCTTGTCCTCTTTCTTGGAGGTGAGGTACTTGCCGCGCTCGGCTTTCAGTTTGGGATCGTTGCCGTTGACCCAAGTCAACACGGCGTCTATTTTCTTAGGATCAGCCATACCTTGTCAGATTTGGTTGTTTAATATTTTTCTGTAAAGTTCGATGTATTTCTTGGTGTATTCCTCGTAGTCGAACCGACCCGCATAGGCGATCTCGCTCTCTTTTCTGCCGGGTTCGAGAAAAGCCTCCAGCCCTTTCCGTACAACATTAGCCATATAGCCGGGCTCGAAATTCTCCCAATAGAAGGCTTGGTCTCCTCCGATTTCCGGCAGTGAGGTGAGGGTCGAACAGAACACAGGTTTCCCGAAACGCATCGCCTCGATGACCGGCAAGCCGAAGCCTTCCAGCTTGCTTGGCATCATAAGAGCCTCACAGTGAGCGTACAGCCAGTTTTTTTCAGCCTCGCTCACGCCGCCTGCCAACACAATGCTGTCTTTTATCCCGGAAGATTCTATTTTCTCTTTGAATATCCTGACGTAACGCTTGTTCCTGAGATCGCCGCAGATGACCAGCCTGTGGTCCGGAAAGTATTTCATCATAGCCAGCAGGGAACTGTAGTTCTTGCGCTCTACCACTTGTCCGACAGCCAGGAAGAACTTTGTGCCATCATCCACGAATGACGGCTTTTCGCGCGGACCGTTCTCCACATCGCGCACCCCATTGTAAATCACAATCATCGGCCTCTTTCCGAGGTGGCAGTGCCGCTTGATTCCGTCCGCCACAAATTTGGAGATCACCGTGATGTAGTCACTGCGCATCAGCCGCAGTTTCCCTCTGATTATGTGCTTGAGCTTGTGTATCCCGTGCTTTTCCCAGAGATAGTTCAGATCGTGTATTGTCATCAGTTGTTTCGCGTGCCGGAAACGCTTGCGGAATTTGAACAGCTGCTGGGTTGAGTGCCAGATGTCTATGCTGTAACCAAGTTTGTTCAGATCTTTTATTGGATGCTCGCAGGACACGTAACTGACTTTGTCTCCGAAGTAGCCGAAATATTTTTCGGGAACGAGATAAGTGAAATGGATGTCCGGCACATCCGTTTGCGCCAGAATCCTGCCGTAGTTCTCGCTTATCTCTGTGAAGCCGCAGAATCGTCCTAGTGTGGAGTGGTCAATCAGTACTTGTCTCATACAATCATAAAGTCTCAGCAGTCATTGATTACTGATGTTTATAAAACAAAGTTAATAATATAATCCAATAATATAATCCAGGAATGGAAAAAACTTGCATTGAAGAGTAAGAATATGTTCACGCGTCTTCCCGCCGGCCAGCCTGATCCGGACGAAGAGTAAAAGCAAGTTCGAGTTTTGAGTGGATACCGCGGCAGAACGCCGCTTAGTGTTGTTTTGAGATCCGTCGGACCGCTGGCTTTTGGCGGGATTGAAGCGTAAAAGACTTCCGTCGGACAATCAGCTGCCGGACAAAAACCTGTCACAAAGTTAGTTCTATGAATATTACCGATGCGGAAACTAAAAGAAAATCGATGAAAAAGTTTCTGTTTTTTATCGATTTGTGGTGAAATCTCAAAATAGATTGTAAATTTGGGCCGACACAAAAAAAGTTTATCGAGTATAAAAAAATATTTATGGGGCTTTTGAAGAGAATGAGGATGCTGTTCCGTGGCACGCGCCACGACTTTGTTCCGATCCTCGCGCAGCAGACGGATTTTCTGTGCAAGACATCATCGCTATTGGTTGAGATGTTCGGAACTGATGATGTCGAACGAAGGGCTGGGATGGAGAAGGAGATAAAATCCTGTGAGGCTCAGGGTGACGCTCTCCTCACCGAATTTCACGAGATGTTGTCCGGCCGTCTTTTCGTCCAGGTGAACAAATTGGACTTACAGTCCGTGGCTATGGCTATGGACGATTGCCTTGATGTCATCAAGGACACCTCAAAGGCTGTGCTGATCTACCGTCCCGAGAAGTTGGATGATCAGCTGAAGGATCTGGCGCAGATGGCGAAATCCCAGTCGGAGGTCATACACGACATCATTCCGCTTTTGGTTGATCTTAAGAGGAATCTTCCGGCCATCTCAATGGCCTGCGAGCGTGTCACTGAGTTGGAACACGCCGCTGACGATGCCTACGAAGAGTATATGGGGTATATTTTCAGCAACGAGGAGAACACCAGGGAGCTTGTCAAGTACAAGAATCTGGCTGAGATGCTGGAGAACGCCACCGACGCGCACAAGCGCATCTCCGACAATATTCGTAAACTGCTGCTCAACTATCTGGTTGATTGATATTTGATGAATATGAGAAAAAGTCTTTTGACGGCTGTGCTGCTGTCTCTTTTGTTTAGTCTCGTGTCATTTGCGGCCGGCGCCGCTGATGGTTCGTTGAAAGTGGCTTCCGTGTTTACCGATCACTTGGTGCTTCAGCGTGACACGACCGTCAAGGTCTGGGGCTGGGCCGATCCCGGCTCAAAAGTGACCGTCAGAGGTTCCTGGGACAAAAAATCAGTCTCGTCCGCCATCACCGGAGCGGACGGTCGTTGGGAATGTTCTCTTGAGACCCCTGGGGCTGGCGGACCATATTCATTGTCCATCGCGGCCGGCAAGGAAAAGATCGTGCTTGAGGACATTATGAGCGGTGAGGTCTGGCTGTGCACCGGTCAGTCCAATATGGAGATGTTTGTCAGCGGATTCAGCGGCCAGCCTGTTGATGGCGGCGCCGATGCCATTCTTGACGCTCCTGAATATTCAGACAGGATCAGGGTGTTCAACATCAAGGCAGACAAGGCGTATGAGCCACAGGAAGATGTGGACGCGTCTTGGGCGCGGACTGACGGCAAGACAACGGCCGGCATCTCCGCGGTGGCATATTTCTTCGCGAAACGTCTGACAAAGACGCTTGGTGTCCCGGTGGGAATCATCTGCAGTCCTTGGGGAGGTTGCCGCTTGGAGCCGTGGATCAGCCGCGAGTGGTTGGACAAATCAGTTAAGGGCTACCTTTCTGACGCTCAATACAAAAACATTCTTGACCGCAGGGAGGGAGACGGTAAGGCCCCACGCCAGTTGGCGACTATGTATAATTCCAGGATGTATCCGGTCAAGGGATATACTCTTAGGGGATTCCTATGGTATCAAGGATGCGCCAATCTGGCGGACAACACGTTCTACAACAGGCTTCAGGCCGGAATGGTCGAGTGCTGGAGGGATATGTGGGGAGACTCTGGCGACATAATGCCTTTCTACTTTGTCTCAATCGCGCCTTTCGCCTACGGTAATGACAGTGAGAGGCCGTCAAGGGCTTTCTTCGTGGAGAACCAGTTGAGTTCATTGGACATCATTCCGAATTCCGGGGCCGCCATAACGGAATCCATTGGCGACAAGGGGTGCATTCATCCGGCGAAAAAGAAAGAGGTGGCCGATCAGCTGGCGCTTTTGGCCATTGAAAGGACATATAATGTGAAGACCGGGCTTGGCAGCGGTTTCCCTTATCCGGAAAGGGTGGTTTTCCCGTCCAATTCGACGGTGGCTCCGGGTAGGATCCGCCAGTCAGGCTTCGGAGTAGAGATTGTCCGCGGCAAGGAGGCGAACGGTGAGATCCGTATCCGCTTTGCTAACACACGTGCCGGAGTGGGACATTTGTCGGTCTTCGGGGCGGAAGTCTGTGGCTTTGAGGTTGCGGGGCCGGACAAGGTCTTTCATCCGGTGAAAGCTGTGGCCAACCGCTTCGATGTTATCCTTGACTGTTCGCAAATAGCTGATCCTATTGCTGTTCGATACGCTTTTCATAACGCTTCCGACTCGGATTTGACGAGTACGCTCGGCGTTCCGGTGCCGTCGTTCAGGACTGACAATTGGTCAGAATAGGATTCTGGGGCTTAAAAATTGTAAATGTCTTTGATTATCATTAAATTTGTAGGATAATCAGAGACATTTTGATTTTATGGCTATAGCTAGTATTCTAAAAAAAGTGTTCGGCTCGAAGGCCGACAGGGATCTCAAGCAGATCAGACCTATCCTGAACAAGGTTCTGGAGGCTTACGGTCCGATAGACAAGCTCTCCAATGATGAGCTGAGGGCAAAGACGGAAGAGTTGAAGGCAAGGCTGCGTGACTGCGAGGCTCCGTTCGAGAAGAGAATCGCCGAGATCAAGGCCAAGTTGGACGAGGATATTCCTGTACACGAGAAAGAGAGCCTCGCGACTGAGTCGGACAAGCTTGTGAAGGATGAGGACGCCGAGATCGAGAAGGTTCTGGAGGAGATTCTTCCGGAGGCTTTCGCCATTATGAAGTCCACCGCCCGCAGGTTCAAGGAGAACGCCACCATCGAGGTGACGGCCAATGACTTTGACCGCGCGCTCAGCATAAACCACGATTTCGTCCATATCGATGGCGACAAGGCAGTTTATCAGAACCACTGGATCGCCGGCGGCAACGAGGTGACCTGGGATATGGTTCACTATGATGTCCAGCTGATCGGTGGTATCGTGCTGCAT
>CAVKYA010000109.1:0-7700 GCA_963660255.1 Bacteroidaceae bacterium
TCCTAAAGCCAATCAATGATCTGAGAACCATAAGAAACACTATTGTGTATGTCAACCGAAACGGATATGTGGATGATCCTGACCACACGCCCTATTCCTACCCTTGGGGAACAGGGATGTTCTATTTCGGAAGGGAACAGACAGGAAGAAGGTTAGGTGACTTTTCCTACAGGGAAGCCAGAAAGATGCTTCGGTGCCGTGGTAGGCAACTACCTGACGACTACCTTATTACCGATGGACACGTTTCTCCTGTCTCATTCTGTTCAATCGGCCTTGGCAAGGCGATGTTCCGCAATGCCCACCATTACTTTTCGATGATCAGCAAGAATATCGAGGCGTACAGCGAGCTGGCGAGCGAGCTTGACGATGGGGAGTTTCTGACGGACCCGGAACTTTTCACGCAGGTAAGTAAACTTCTTATGCATAGCTATGGCACCAACTTGCTGCGGGATCTGACCAAACCTCAAAAACTGGATCTGGCCCGCAAGCTGCGTAAGGACTATCATTCTTCCAATGGTCAGATACGCCGGATCCTGAGCCTCAGCCAATACGATGTGGATTCATTGTTTCCTCTGTCTGCCAAATAGGATGACGAATGAAGATAGTTCGGGGGCATAGTAGCGGATTCTGCACCCGAATCGTCCACTTTAGGAGCCACCGGGGGGGGGCATAAGTGCCCATTCTGCAGCCGAACCTTTAGGTTCAATGGCAATGGGGTGCGGAAATATAATATTCGCACCCGGGTCTATTGCTATGGACTGTTACGGGGGCAATATGGCAAGCCTTGCACCCGGACTTGAATGTCATACAGGATGGAGATGAAAAATATGGAAAGCTTGCATATTCATTGACTGCTATGGTGAGTGAGTGAGTGAGTTCTGAAGTGAGTTCTTGGAGGTGTTTGGAAATTTAATTATTTTTGTTTGGACAAGCGAGAGTGTTTCCCGTTTGCACGACCGCGGCTTGGTGCGGCAAAACCATTGGATTACTAACACATTTATATTCATAAATTTTTGAATATGAAAGAATACATTCTTGCCCTTGATCAGGGCACAAGCTCGTCAAGAGCCATCGTCTTCAATAGGGAAGGCGAAGCCAAGGCCGTGTGCCAGAAAGAGTTCACACAACATTTTCCGAAACCTGGGATGGTCGAGCACGATCCTATGGAGATCTGGGCTTCCGAATATGCCGTGATGACGGAAGCTGTGGCGTCGCTGGGACTCGGAGGATCGGACATCGCGGCGATCGGAATAACCAACCAGCGAGAGACCACCATCGTCTGGGACGCGGAGACCGGAAAACCGATCTGCAACGCCATCGTCTGGCAGGACAGGAGGACTTCTGATTTCTGTGATTCCCTCAAGGCGGCCGGGATGACGGAGCTGATCCGCAGGAAGACCGGACTTATCATTGACGCTTATTTCTCCGGGACAAAGATCCGTTGGATTCTGGAGAATGTGCCGGGTGCCCGTGAGCGTGCCGAACAAGGCAAACTGCGTTTCGGAACCGTTGACAGTTGGCTCGTGTGGAATCTTACCGGAGGTCACGAGCACGTCACCGATGTCAGCAACGCGTCACGCACGATGCTGTTCAACATCAACACACTCCAATGGGATGAGGAGCTTCTTGACATTCTGAACATTCCGTTGTCGATGATGCCTCAGGTGAAGTCTTCCTCCGAGATCTATGGGCAGACAAACCTGCTTGGAGGAGAGGTACCTGTGGCCGGCATCGCCGGTGACCAACAAGCCGCTTTGTTCGGCCAGATGTGCACCGAACCCGGCTCTGTGAAAAACACTTACGGAACGGGATGTTTCCTTTTGATGAACACCGGTGAGAAACCGATAATGTCGCACAACAATCTTTTGGCCACCATCGCCTGGAAGATCGGAGACAAGGTCAACTACGCTTTGGAGGGATCGATCTTCGTGGCCGGATCCGTGGTTCAGTGGCTTCGCGACGGCCTCGGGATAATCAAGAGTTCTTCTGAGGTCGAGGCCTTAGCCGCATCAGTGCCAGACAACGGCGGTGTGTATATGGTCCCTGCCCTGACCGGATTGGGCGCTCCGTACTGGGATCCGTACGCCAAAGGCGGCATATTCGGAATCACCCGTGGAACCAAAGCCGCGCACATCGCAAGAGCGGCCCTCGAAGGCATCGCTTTCCAGACAATGGACATCGTCGCCGCGATGGAGAAAGATTCCGGCATCCATCTTGGTGAACTCAAGGTTGACGGCGGTGCCTCCCGCAACAATCTCCTGATGCAGTTCCAGTCCGAGATTCTCGGAGCCAAGGTCATCAGGCCGCAGGTCACAGAGACAACCGCGCTTGGAGCCGCCTACCTCGCCGGCCTTGCCGTCAGCTTTTGGGAAAGCATCGACGATGTAAAGAAGCAATGGAAATCGAAGCGAGTCTTCACTCCTACGATGGACAAGGAGACCGTCAATGCCGCGAAAGCAGGCTGGGCCGATGCCATAAAACGCACACTTACAAGAGAGTAAACATTTAACAATAAGGAATATATGAACCCATATTTCGCCGAATTCCTCGGCACATTAGTACTGATTCTTCTTGGAGACGGTGTCTGCGCCTGCTCAAGCCTTGAGAAATCCAAAGGCAAGGGCGCGGGCTGGGTCGTCATCACAATGGCCTGGGGCTTCGCCGTGATGTGCGGCGTGTTCATCGCAGGTCCATATTCAGGAGCGCACCTCAATCCTGCCGTGTCTCTCGGTCTTGCGATCGCAGGTTCTTTCTCCTGGAGCCTGGTTCCGGGCTACATCATCTCCCAGATGCTTGGAGGTTTCTGCGGTGCGTTCCTCGTGTGGGCTTTCTACAAAGACCACTATGACGCGACCGAAGATCCTGACACCAAACTCGGGACATTCTGCACGATGCCGGCCATCTCCAATCCGATGAGGAATTTCTTCTGCGAGTTCGTCGGAACCTGGCTTCTGGTGTTCTGCATCTTGATGTTCTCGGCTAAAGGCAATGTAGCGGAAGTCGGTCTCGGCACAGTCGGAGCATTCCCTGTCACGATGCTGATAATGGCCATCGGAATGTCCCTCGGCGGAGCCACCGGCTATGCGATCAATCCGGCCAGAGACCTTGCCCCGCGAATCGCCCACGCCCTGCTCCCGTTCAAGAGTCCTAAGCGCGACAGCGGCTGGTCCTACAGTTGGATCCCGGTCCTCGGCCCGATCGCCGGCGCCGCCTTCGCGGCCATCACATACGTGCTGATTTTTTAACCATCTTTATAAACGAGGCGGGTAGCTAATATTTTTAGCGGCCCGCCTCGTGTTTTATCACTTCCGGAGAAGCAGGTCAGGAAGAACGATCATAATCTCACGGCGGACAGGCTCAGCACGACCTTCTACCTGCTCATCATAACGCCAGAACACTTGAAATCTGACTTTGGCCTCAACTGGAGAATATCCTTTGGTAGCCATCTTCACAAGTTTTTCCCGAAATGCTGTCGATAATTTCAATGCCTTCTTGCAGTACCCGTCAACTTTAACTGACAAGTAGTCTCCATCAAGCACAAGCTCGGTTCCGGAATGCAAACTCCACAACATTTTTTGATTGCTCTTGAACATATTCAGCACGACATCCCGATGGGATAGCTGCATCAAAACCTCTTCCGGAGCGCCATAGACAGAATCATCACTAACCATCACAGTGCGAGATACATCATCTGTGAATATATTCGCATTGTCAAAATGCACTGAGAGGTTGTTCTTCGCCCTGGTCATTCCGACATAGATCATCCTACGCTCCTTGTCGGTGACCTCCCGAAGCCCCTTTAACGAGATGTAAACGTTGTCATATTCACATCCTTTTGCCTTATGGATAGTTGAGACCACTATCTCCGAGTCCTTGGACTTAGTGAAATCCTCCAACTGTGATTCCAGCAGGAAGTTCTCAAAATCAGAGATATACTTGCGGACTGGATATTCCTCATTGAAAGCGGTCAGGCAGTTTTCAAGCAAATCGAGGCATCCGCTGTCACGGAAGCGGTCGCGCACTATATCCATCGATTCCGACCACATCGCATTGTCAAGGCAAGATGTGTCATATTTCCGTACAGTGTCAAGAAAACTTCTGAACTCTACTAGGTCAGACAGTTGGAAGCCTTCTCTGGATTGGATCAGCCGGGCTTTCCGCCCTGACTTGTTCAGCAAGGCCGAGATGACCAAAGCATCGTCATTCGTGGCGGTAAGTACACAGACCGTTCCGGGATATTTATCGGAAAGGATTTCATTCACTATGGCTTGCTCGTAATCCGCAGTGGTATGCCGAACCAAACGCACGCAGCCGGATTCGTCCCTTTTTCCGACAATCGGAGCGGACTTTAGACGGCCGGATATTCCTTTAACATAGGAGTTCGCCAAGGTAATCACGGTCTCGGAGCTTCGGAAATTCTCCAGCATATTATAGACTGAGGCTCCATATTCCGTGATCAATGATTTCATATTCCCGGAGTCCGAGCCACGAAACTCGTAGATGTTCTGGTCATCGTCACCGACGGCGATGACCCTCATATCCTCATTGCCGCGGATAAGTTCCTTAACCAGCGCAAATTCCTGCTCTCCAAGATCCTGCGCCTCATCAATGACAAGGATCGACTTGGTTATCCGGCTTCTCTCCACCCTGCCGGAACGAATCTCCTCCACAGCATCGGCGACAATATGCTCAGACCTCTCTACCGAACCTTTCCTTCCCAAAATGTCAAATGAATATGAATGGAAAGTCTTGATCTCGACATATTCGGCGGCATTGCCGATAAGATCCTTGAGACGCCTCTTGAACTCAGTCGCGGAGGCCCTTGAGAATGTCAGCATCAAAAGTTGCTCAGACTTGACATCCTCCAATAGGATCAGCGAGGCCAACTTGCGCACAAGGACGTAGGTCTTGCCGCTTCCCGGTCCGGCCGGAACCACAATGAACCTCGACTCGCTGTCATTGATAATGTCGGACTGAGTCCCGGTCAGACTGCCGAACAGATCTTCGTACTTTTTCTCACTGATGTTCCTGTCGATCCTTTTAGCCTCTTTCGTATCGAAATATTTCTTTATGAATGATTTGAAGTCCAGCACGAAATAGTCGTGGACATATTCCATAGCCCGCTTTTTGTCGGACACCATCATATTCGCATATTTTCCGATGATGTGGATCTGCTGGATCCGCTGCTTGTAGAAATCGTCCAGATTGTGGTAGTCGTCCTTTTTGTAGCGGCATTTGCTGTCTTTGAGCCGTTCAATCTGCAGTTTGTTGTACAAGACCATAAAGCCGCCTTCAAGGTTCAGGATTCCGGTCTTCGCGAGGAAAAGGAGCGCCTCCTCGGCCGTTCCGACATCCACTTTCTCAGGAAAAAGGTTGTGGTCGTTGTAGTCGCCGACAAGACCGGCCAGCGAGAACCCGACCTTGACCTCACCGTCTTCCTCTTTATTGTTAGCCTTGAAGCGATCGATGATGAACGAGGCTATTGAATTCCTGACTGAGATTCTCCTTTCCAGATCCGAGACTGAAACCTTAGGTACGATCTGAATATAATCGTCCGTAACCTGACGCTTTTCGATGTAATGCCTTATCGTCCAGAAAAACAGGATGGTACGAAGGTCCCTGACTGTGGATTTAGCGATTCCTGAAGCGATGGCCTTCTCGTTTATCTCTTTCAGACTGAACTTCGTACACTCGCCGATAAGGGTCTCAACAAGGAATTTCTCCAGCAAGGTGTAGTATTTGAATTTTCTGAGTTGACCGAGACGAAGATATGCCGTCATATCATCGTCCTTGGCAAGGATTCCGGCAACACGCATCCTCTCAACAATACTGATCACCTTGCGTGTCTCGATGCCGAGCATATCCGAAAGATAGTCAACACGGGATTCCGCCTCGGCTGTTCCCGCACGGGAGCGGCTGCGCTCCGAAATCAATGACTTTATGATTCTTCTGGCATCCAGTTTGTCATCCTCAGTGAAGTCCGGACATCGTTCTATCCGCTCTGAGGCCTCGTCCATATTCCTTGGGACAATACTTGTCGCGAATATCCTCGGGCTGTTCATCCCGCGCCTCAGATAGCCTGCGGTCTCCAGAGCGGCGATCGCGCTTTTGACCTTGGTCTCGATGTCCCGGCTTTCCTCCCAACCGGCCTTGCGCGCGATTTCCAAAGCGGAGATGTGGATGCAGCCGTGCTTCGCCGTAAGCTTCTTGATCGCGCTCCAGACTTGGTTTATCTCGCTCAGAGTGAGCTTGGTCTGATTCAGAAGGATAAAGTGTTTGTTAAGGTCATCGTCATTGTAAAGGACATAGCACTCGGCCTGCGAGTTGACATCTCGTCCTGCCCTTCCGGCTTCCTGAATATAATTCTCCAGCGAATCTGAAATCTCATAATGGACAACCAAACCGACATCACTTTTGTCAACACCCATCCCAAACGCGGATGTAGCCACGATTATCCGGACCTTGCCGCTCATAAAATCATCCTGGGCCTTGACCTTTGTGTTGACCTCCATCTGGCCGTGAAACGCCTTGGCATCCAACCCGTCCTTGCAGAGCCGTTCAGCGATCTTCTCCGCAGCCTTGGTCCTTGTCACATAAACGATGGCCGGGCATTTGGTGCCATCGAGCAAATTCCTCAGAGTCTGATATTTGTCCTCATCTGAAGCCCTGAACAGAACTGTGTAGCGCAGGTTTGTGCGGGCGACATCTGTCGTAAAACGCTTCAAGGTGATATTTAACCGATCCCGGAAATAGTCACAGATGTCGCTGATCACCTTCGGCTTCGCGGTGGCCGTGAAGCAAGAGACCGGAATCGGAGTGTCTATGCCTTTGCTCTCCTGAAGATGCTTGATGAACTCCCCTATGAACATATATTCAATGCGGAAGTCCTGTCCCCAGGCGGAGAAGCAATGCGCCTCGTCTATCACTATTCTGACCACGGTTCGGGACATAAGAACCTTTTCAATGGTCTTGGAGCGAAGCTGCTCCGGAGCGATGTAAAGCAAAGATGCCTCACCGGACTCGACCCTCTCCAAAGCGTTGCGGCGTTCTATTGGAGAGAGTAAGCCATTAATATAGACGGCTTCTGATATTCCTTTCTTTTCAAGATTCTCCACCTGATCCTTCATCAGGGATTGGAGCGGAGATATCACTACTGTCAATCCTCTGATGGTTTCTCCTGCCATCAACGCAGGCAACTGGAATGTCAGCGACTTTCCTCCTCCTGTCGGGAATATGGCCAGCAACGATTCCCCTTTGATCGACGCCTTGGCAGCGTTCTCCTGTAACGGTTCCCCTCCAAACGTTCTGAAATGGTCGTAGCCGAACCATCTTTTCAATGAATATTCCGCATTCAGTTTTTGCGAGCAGTACGCACATCTGGAATCCCCACAGTTCACGGCCCTTAAATCTCTTATCACATTCTCGACACTCGGATAGTTGTGAAGAATCCACGCCGGAGTTATGGAATTTCTGTCATCAGTGCTTATCAACGCTACCGCATAGGCACACTCAACCTTGTGATTCCTGACAAAAGACTCGACATTTGAATGCTCGCAAATCTTACCTTTCAATAACTCTCGGAGGATGTCCGCAGTGGATTTCCGGAAGAAGAACGGTCTCCTTGAGGGGACATATTCAATGTTTTTGAAGAATCCCGAGAAGTGGCTGTCCTCATTCAACAGATCATAGTACAACTGCTG
>CAVKYA010000110.1:0-7681 GCA_963660255.1 Bacteroidaceae bacterium
CGTCTCTGGCCGATCAAAACCTTCACTACTCTGTCTGACGAGTATCCAGCGATTTTGCTCGTATAGCCTACTCGAAGAAATCCAACCTCTGGTTCAACTTCTCCCCAGAAATTGTATTTGGCTATGGTGTCAAGATTTTCAAACATAACTGAAAATTTTTCATAAATATAGCAATTTTTCAATTATAACTGAAAAAACGGCATTGAAGTTTACTAGGGCCAGAATAAAAATAAAATTCAGAATTTTGGTAACGTGCAAAATTCTGAATTTTCCTTTTTTATTCTGGCCATCCAACCAGATGACTCAACGTTTGGAAGTCAATTTCTATATTCTATCTGGTAGAAAAAACCTTCTAAGTCAGTTAAATACGAAATTAATCATCCTCCTCCACTCCGACAAAATTGACATAGTTCCTCCACTTGTCAATCATCGCGGTCATATCTTCCGGAAGCGGGGAATCGAACTGGATCCATTTGCCTGTTCCCGGATGGACAAAGCCGAGTGTCTTGGCGTGAAGAGCCTGACGAGGGCAGATCTCGAAACAGTTCTGGATGAACTGGCGATACTTGGCGTAGATTGTGCCCTTGCGGATCTCCGAACCACCGTACCTTTCATCATTGAACAGCGGATGCCCGATGTAACTCATATGCACCCTGATCTGGTGCGTGCGCCCGGTCTCCAACTTACACTCGACAACCGTCACATAACCAAATCTTTCCAACACCTTATAGTGTGTCACGGCGTGCTTGCCACGATTGTCCTCACCAGGATAGACCTTGAATCGCAGCCTGTCATTGGGGTCACGCCCGATGTTCCCGTCGATTGTCCCCTCATCTTCCTTGATGTTGCCCCAGACAACGGCCACGTACCGCCTTTCGATCGAGTGCTCAAAGAACTGGCGCGCCAGGTCAAGCTGTGTCTCATCATTTTTCGCCACCACAAGAAGTCCGGAAGTGTCCTTGTCTATTCTGTGCACAAGGATGCCCATCCTTTCGTCAGCTGCTTCCGGCCCTTGGGATATTCCCAAATGATAGGAAAGAGCGTTGATGAGCGTCCCCTCGAAGTGCCCGTGCCCCGGATGAACCACCATTCCGGCGGCCTTGTTGACGACAAGGAGATCGTTGTCCTCGTAGACTATATTCAAAGGAATATCCTGCGGCAGGATCTCAAGGCCACGGCGGCGGTACGGCATCACGAAACGGATGACATCTCCCGGACGGATGATGAGGTTCGCCTTCGCGACCTTGTCATTCACACGTACATAACCTTCCTTGATGGCGCACTGAACCCTGTGCCGGGAAGTGTCCTCAAGATGCGTCGCCATATACTTGTCCACACGCATTGGGGTCTGTCCGACATCCACATTGAGCCGGAAATGCTCGAACATTCCCTGTTCCTCGTCCTCGACGTTTTCTTCCTGATCGTTGTAAAGTCTCTCCTCGTCCACGTTAATTCTCCAATGAAAGGTAAAGGGTCACGTCCGAACCCATAAGAATAGGATTGCCGGATGCTTCCGGAGTCTGTCTCGTCACGGAAGCGTTCAGAGAGTCGGTGTAGTTTCTCACACTCTTGTCGAACACTATGCGGCCGATATTCAATGAGTTGTCGTGAACCGCATCCACTGCCCTGAGGTATTTGAGCCCCTTGACATTAGGAATATAAGTCAGATTGTCCTCAGAGTTGAGTCCGACCTCCAGATTGATCTCAGAGCCTGTCTCAATCTGTCTGCCCGGCCTTATCTCTCGATTCCGGTAGATTTGCCTCAGCACATTGTTGGTCGCGATGTCGTTGACATAGATCAACTTGCCCAATGCCAGTCCGCGTGAGTTAAGCTCGGCCTTGGCCTGACGCATTGAATAACCGACAAGATTAGGCATACTGACCTTCTTGGCGTTCTTCGCATTGATTGTGAGGAGTATTCTTCTACCCTGTTTGACACGGGAGCCCGGTTTAGGGTTCTGGCTGTAAACGGCTCCCTTCTCCATCTTTCTGACGAAGATGGAGTCGATGACCTCCACCCTGAGCTTGGACTTTGAGGCCTCATATTTCGCCTCATTGACGCTGAGGCTTGTGAAATCCGGCACCTCTATTGTCTTTCCGTGGTTGGTCAAAACGCTGAGCAGCAGCGAACTCACTACTATCAGAACCGTAAAGAACAGGACCGCAAGGATGATGTTCTTTACTATCCAGTTGCTGAAGAATCCTTTTTTATTCTCTTTATCTTCCATATTCATAAATTATTTCCCGCCGGTGAACAGCAGGTCGAACGCTCCCTCTCCTATCAGGGCCAAGCCTATTATTATGATTATTATTCCCGCTATCCTGTTCAGCCACATTATTTTCTTCATATCGAAGGCCTTTCTCCAGTTGCTGAAGAACCACGAGAAGAAGAACCAGTAGGCGATCGAGCCACCGGCGACGGCCAGGATTATCGGATATATCCTGAAACTCCTGTCAGCCACATCGACCTGAAAGAAAGCGAACAGCGCGAACATCACAAGTATCGCCCCGGGGTTGGAGATGGTGGTGGCGACGGCCTGCAGGAAATCCTTAGGCGACGCGCCGCGAGTCTTGACATCCCCCGGCTCCATCTTCCTGAACGGATCCTTGAAGGCCATTGAATATCCCAGGAAGGCGATCACGGGACCGCCGATCAGGAATATGATCGATTCGTAAGTGTTGATGAAATTCTGGGCGAAGGCCCAGGCGAAAATCGAGATGATCGCGTATGCGGTGTCCACCAATGATGCGCCGAGACCTGTCGTGAACCCAGCCTTATGTCCGTAGCAGATGGATTTCTGAAGCACAAGAATCGCCACCGGCCCGAGCGGAGCCGAAGCACAGATGCCGATTATGAACGCTTTCAGAATCTCCAACAGCATAGGCAGTCATTATTTGGCCCTCATAAATATCTGCACAGGACATCCGTGCAGATCGAAATGCTCCCTCAGCTTGTTCTCAAGGAATCTCTTGTACGGCTCCTTGACGTATTGCGGCAGGTTGCAGAAGAACGCGAACGCCGGGAATCTTGTCGGCAACTGGGTCACATACTTGATCTTCACATACTTGCCCTTCCAGGCCGGCGGCGGGTAATTCTCGATCTCCGGCAGCATCGCCTCATTCAGCCTTGCCGTCGAAAGCTTGCGTGAGTAGTTCTCGTAAACGTGCTCGGCCTCATCCAGCACATCCATAATCCTCTGTTTCTTTGTGACGGACGTGAATATGATCGGCACGTCATCGAACGGAGCGATGCGGCGGCGGAGCGAGGCTTCATACTCCCTCATCGTGTTGCTGTCCTTGAGGAAGAGGTCCCATTTGTTGACCACAAGCACACAAGCCTTGCGGTTGCGGACGATGAGATTGAATATGCTCATATCCTGTGCCTCCATTCCGCTGTTCGCGTCAATCATCAGGATGCAGACATCCGAATGCTCGATCGCCCTGATGGAACGCATAACGGAATAGAACTCAAGGTCTTCGTTGACCTTGGCTTTCCTGCGCATTCCGGCGGTGTCCACGAGCATAAACTCGTGCCCGAACTTGTTGTAGAGGGTTGAGATAGAGTCCCTTGTGGTTCCGGCTACCGGGGTCACGATGTTCCTTTCCTCTCCGAGGAGGGCGTTGGTCAGGGATGACTTGCCGACATTAGGCTTCCCGACAATGGCTATGTGCGGAAGGTCAGGACGGTCATCATCCTGCTGTGGCTTCTCTTCGGGAAGAACCTTGAGAACCTCGTCCAAAAGGTCGCCGGTTCCGCTTCCGTTCGCCGCCGACGTGGCCCAGATCTCTCCCAGTCCCAATGAATAGAACTGGTAGGCGTCGAACATCTTCTCTCCGGAATCCACCTTGTTGACACACAGGACGACAGGCTTCTTGCTCCGGCGGAGGATGTCGGCGATCTCGGCGTCGTAGTCGGTGATCCCGGCGGCGGCCTCGACCATAAATATCACAGCGTCAGCCTCCTCGATGGCGATCACGACCTGCTTGCGGATGGCCTCCTCGAACACATCGTCCGAATTGGTCGTCCAGCCTCCCGTGTCCACCACGGAGAACTCCTTGCCGCACCATTCGCATCTGCCGTAGTGGCGGTCTCTTGTCACGCCGGCGGTCTCGTCAACGATGGCCTGACGCATTCCGACAAGTCTGTTGAAAAGTGTGGACTTGCCGACATTCGGGCGTCCCACAATGGCTACTAAACTCATAAATATTCCTTTACTTCTTAATAATCAACTACTTTCCGCAGTCCTACTTCTTCGGCTTCTTGCCACCGAACTCATATTCATAGAAACCGCATCCGGTGCAGGCGTCGCTGTAGGAACCGGTGCAGGAAGCATTCCTTCGGGGCTTCTTTTTCGAGAAGATCTCCTCGTCCTGCTCCCTCATACACTTGATTCCCATCTTTCGCATATTCTCGTTGCGGCTGATCTCCGTCTCAGGGAACTTCCCGTTCTTCCGGAATATGATGTTGAAGCACATTCCGATGACCCCGATCCCGAGGATGATTATCGCGGCGAGAACTGTTTTCATTGTATTTTAGAATATAAATTCCGTGCTGATAGGCTCATAGTTATAGACCTTGCGGATGATCGCCGCGAAGGTCTCAGCCATCGAGACTACCTTTATCTTGCTGGTGTCGGCTCCTTCCTTGAGCGGAATGGTGTCGGTGACAAACACTTCCTTCAGACAAGAATTGTTGATCCTGTCATATGCAGGGCCGGAAAGCACGGCGTGAGTGGCGCAGGCCCTGACGCTCGCGGCACCTTTCTCCATCAGCACTTCGGCGGCCTTCACGAGGGTTCCGGCGGTGTCGATCAGGTCGTCCACGATCACGATGTTTTTGCCTTCCACGTCACCGATGGCCGTGATTGAGGCGACGACATTGGCTCTTTCGCGGGACTTGTGGCAGATGATCACCGGGCAGGCGAGTTCCTTGGCGTAGGCGTTGGCCCTCTTCGCTCCACCCATATCCGGCGCGGCGATCGCAAGGTTCTCGATGTTAAGGGACCTGAGGTAAGGAATGAAGACCTTGCTGGCGTAGATGTGGTCAACAGGAAGGTCGAAGAATCCCTGGATCTGGTCGGCGTGGAGGTCGCAGGTCATAATCCTGTCAACTCCGGCGGCGGTCAGAAGGTTTGCCACCAGCTTCGCTCCGATAGAGACACGCGGTTTGTCCTTGCGGTCCTGTCTGGCCCATCCGAAGTACGGCATCACCGCGATCACCTTGTCGGCCGAGGCTCTTTTGGCGGCGTCGATTGTCAACAGAAGCTCCATCAGGTTCTCCGTAGGTGGAAAAGTTGACTGCAGGATGAACACGGTAGCGCCTCTGACGCTGTCCGTGAAAGAGGGTACGAACTCTCCATCACTGAATTTGGTCACTTCGGACGCTCCAAGGTGATACTTCTCACCAGCTGCGGCTCCGATGATGTTCAGTTCGTCAACGACCTTGCACGCAAAGTCTTTGGAGGCTCTGCAGGCAAACAATTCCATTCTGTGTTCCATTTGCATTAAACTATGCTATAAATTAATATATTGTTGAATATAGTCAAGTATCTCTTCCTTTCCTGCTCCCGTCTCCGCGCTGGAGGCGAACATCGGCGGCATCTCCTCCCAATCCTCTGACAGAATCTCTTTGTCCCTCTCGATCTGCGCCTTGAGGGCGTTAGGCCCGAGCTTGTCTCCTTTTGTGAATATGATCGCGAACGGAATGCCGTTCTCTCCGAGCCCTGCCAGAAACTCCCTGTCAATCTTGGTGATGTCGTGCCGCGAGTCGATCAGGACGAATAGCACGACCATCTCCTCCGACTTTTCGATGTAGTCATTGATCATCTTCCGGAGCCCCTCACGTCCTTCCTTAGAGATTTTGGCGAAGCCGTAGCCCGGTAGATCGACAAGATACCAGCTGTCATTGATGATGAAGTGGTTGATCAGTTGGGTCTTTCCAGGGGTGGCTGAGGTCTTGGCAAGCTTGCGGTTGCCGCACAACATATTAATCAGCGATGACTTGCCGACATTGGAGCGTCCGATGAACGCGAACTCCGGCAGTCTGCGGGACGGCTTTTGGCTGACTCTGGTGCAGCTGCCTGCGAATTTTGCTTCAGTGATGGTCATCTTTCTTTCTGCCTAAGCGATTCTTTTACAAAGATAGTGGATTTTTGTTAATTTTGTAAGAGATAGAACTGTTATTATGGAAAAGAAGTACATAGACCTGTTCACCCTTCAGGCGCGTCTGAAATCGGTTGTCGAGGGCTTGTTCCCGCAGAGACTCTGGGTCAAGGCGGAAATCAGCAGCCTGAGCCGCAAGCAGAACGGCCATTGCTATCTGGAACTGTCTCAGAGCGAGGAAGGCGGAGTGGTGGCGAAGACCCGCGCGACAATCTGGGCGTTCCGCTGGAATATGATCGACCAGCGGTTCAGGAGCGTGACCGGCTCCTCTCTGGAGGCCGGAATGGAGATCCTTGCCAGCGTGCAGGTCAGCTACCACCCTTTGTACGGATTTTCCTTGAATATAGACGACATCGATCCGGAGTTCACCCTCGGGGCGAACGAACGCCGCCGGCAGGAGACGATCGAGCGGCTCACGAGGGAAGGCCTGCTTGACCTCCAGAAGAGTCTGCGTCTGCCCGCACTGCCATATTCATTGGCGGTGATTTCCGCTCCCGGCGCGGCTGGCTTCGGCGACTTCCGACATCATCTGATGGATAATGAATATGGCTTCGTGTTCAACGTGAGGTTATTCGAGGCTTTGATGCAGGGTGACGCCGCTCCGGCTTCCATAATGGCGGCGTTCGGGGAGATTCTATCCTCGCCGGTTCATTACGATGCCGTGCTGATTATGCGCGGAGGTGGTTCGGACTTGGATCTTGGCTGCTTCGATGACTACGGTCTGGCCGTGACCATCGCCCGTTGCCCGGTTCCGGTCTTCACGGCGATCGGCCACGACAAGGATCATCACGTGGCGGATATGGTCGCGAACACTTTCGTCAAGACTCCGACGGCGTTGGCTGACCTGTTCTTGGACTGCTACATCGCTGAGGACCAGCGTTTGGGAACGCTGGAGTCCCGGCTTATGATGTCGTTTAACAACCGATTGTCGGCGATGTCGTCCCGGATAGATCTGCTGGAGGCTCGTGTCCGTCGTCAGGCTGATGCCCGTGTATCTGACGCGATGCATAAGGTGGAGATTCTGGGCACGGCTCTGACGAAGGCAGTCGAGAACAGGATCGTTGGTCAGGAACATCGTCTGGACAGATTGACAGACAGAATCTTGCACGGTGCCGACCGAAGTCTTTACAAGGCCGGTTCGTCTTTGGACCGCATTGAGCAGAGGTTGAGAGGCCGTGTAGGTGTCGTGCTTTCCGGAGCGTTGTCACATCTTATGATGGTTGAGACCAAGATCGCCGCCAATGACCCCCGCAACATTCTTCGCAAGGGCTTCGTTCTGGCCTTGGATCGTGACGGTGTAAAGATGGATTCCGCCACAAAGACCCGTGTCGGTGACCGTGTGCGTATGATGTTCGCCGACGGAACCGTCAAGTGCGGTGTCGTGGAGGTGGATCTGAAGAGCAATGTGCCCGGAAGCGAGAATGAATCTCTCCCGTCGATGAGTGAGATCAGTTAGGAAGCAGTTCGGTCCCTGAGCCTGTCGAAGGGCCGACGTGACAGAATGCAGAGACTCAAATCA
>CAVKYA010000111.1:0-7665 GCA_963660255.1 Bacteroidaceae bacterium
TATCTACCCTATCGTGAACAATAAGCTGGCTGCATATCTTGGCTATGCCGAAGATGAGGAAGATGACAATCCTTACGAGAAAAAGAACCGCTACACAAAGTATGTCAGCAAGATAAGCGATTTCAACGGCCAATATCTCCAGAATGTCGAGTTCAGAAAAATAGTGCAGATAAAAAGCGACTTCACCTCTGTCTCGGCCGGAAACGTTCAGGAATCCAGCAAGAGACTTGTGTTCGGCAAGAATGTCGATGGCGTCAATGTCACAGATGTAGTTCCGCAAAGAGGAATCAACAATGGTCCATTCCTTCGCCCGCAAGTCAACAGCGTCAAACTGTTGTGCATAGCCCATTCAAGCCAGAGAGAAAAGGCTGTTCAGTTATGCAATTATTTCAAATCCGGATATGGTTCAGGATATGGCCGCTATGCAGGACTTAGCCACTATCTTGGAATTCAATTCAGCTTTATACCAGGGATATTGTTCAACTCCGCAGATAATCCGATACCCGAAATCAGTAAGGAGTTGTCAGAAAAAGGAATCGACCCTACCGACCGCTATATCGCCATATATCTTACCCCAATCAGCAAGAGCGCAAAGAGCCTCGACCAGCGTATAATATACTATCACGTCAAAGAATTGCTTTTGCGCTATGATATTGCGGTTCAGTGCATTGAAACAGACAAAATGGTAAATTGCCTTGCCTGTGATGCCCGGAAGAACAAATCCGGCTTCTCATACACGTTGCAGAATATGTCGATTGCCATCAATGCGAAACTCGGCGGCACACCATGGCGCATCGCCGTCCCGAAAAAGCGCGAGCTCGTAATAGGAATCGGGGCGTTCAAGAATATGGACTCCAACGTCCAGTACATCGGCTCTGCGTTCTCGTTCGACAACACCGGCTCTTTCAACTCGTTCGACTACTTCCATAAAGACGAACTTCAGGAACTCGCAGGCTCCATTCAGGAAGCGGTTCAGAACTTCCGCAACCTTATTGAAGCCCCTTCCAGGCTTGTTCTGCATTACTACAAGGAGATGAATGAAAGAGATGCCAGAATCATAGAAAAAGCACTGTATGAGATTAATGTCGATGTTCCGATTTATGTCGTGACTATCAACAAGACTGAATCAGAGGATTATATAGTCTTTGACAGAGGGTACAGAGATTTGATGCCATACAGCGGACGCTTTGTGAATCTCGGAAAGAATACTTTTCTCCTCTGCAATAATACCCGCTATGAAAACGGCTACGGCAAATCACCGGAAGGCTATCCTTTCCCTGTCAAAATAAAGATCAAATCACCCAATGCCCCCGAAACACTCGACCAGAACACAATCTCAGGGCTGATAGATCAAGTCTACCAGTTCAGCCGGATATATTGGAAGTCTGTAAGGCAGCAGAATCTCCCCGTCACAATCAAGTATCCCGAAATGGTCGCCCAGATAGCCCCATACTTCACAGGCGGCAACCTTCCCGACAATATGGGGCGTGATAACCTTTGGTTCCTGTAGCGGCCAAAGGCATCAGAAAAAAGGTTGTGAACTATGCCCGACCATCTGACACCCCAACAGCGGCACGCCTGTATGTCGCACATCCGCTCGAAGGACACCCGTCCCGAACAGGCGGTAAGGCGCGGGCTGTGGCGCAGGGGCTACCGCTACCGGCTGAACGTCCGCACCCTCCCCGGCACGCCCGACATCGTCCTCCCGAAATACCGCACCGCCATCTTCGTCAACGGATGCTTCTGGCACGGCCACAGGGGATGCTCCAAATACACCGTCCCCAAATCCAACATTGACTTCTGGAAGGCGAAAGTCTCCCGCAATCAGGAGCGCGACGCGCTCAACATCCAGCGTCTCGAATCGATATCCTGGAATGTCATCACCGTCTGGGAATGCGAACTCTCCAAAGCCCTCCTCCCCGCCACAATCGACCGCATAGAAGCCCTAATCAAGGCGAACAAAGCCAATCTGGACTCCTACGTCGCCCGTCGCCGCCAAGACCGCAGATTCGCCCTGCAGCAGGCTCGCCGACGCAAAGAAATCGCCGCCCTCATCGAAGCCGAACTCCACCTCCCTTTCCGCATCCCCGACAAAGTCCGTAAAGCCTCATACGAAGAAACAGAATAACAATATGGCAGTTACCACTTGGTGGAAGCCTCATAGCTGAATTCATCTCCGCCTGCGAGGCCGCCCGCATCATCGGCTCTCCCAATGCGTTCAGCTGTATATGCAGAGTTTGCTGCGGAGAATGCCAATCCTACAAAGGTTATAGGTGGAAACATGTCGACGATGACTTATAACAAACCCTGACGTTCCCACACGCCAGAACAACTCATCATCCATTATTTATCCGTATATTTGTAATGTTTTAGTATGCGAGAGCTATGCTTAAGACACAAGTAAGACCGAACACAACAAATGTGCTACAAGCTAATAATAAACAAATTAGAAAACGACTTATGAAAATTGGGACCTTTGATTTCGTGATGGATGACTTGTACCAAAAGGTCGAGTCTCTTCCAGATGACCCGCCGGCATCTGTCCCGTTTATGGTTCAGACAGAAATGGCGGTATGCTTTGTAATGCTTAGGCCAATCCCCGCAAACAAGACGATGCCTTTCGGAAATCCTCAGGCAGTAATCGATGGTATTCATCAATGCCTCAGCAATCAACAAGGTTTGATAAAAGTTGATGCAGGACAGACAAATAAAGGGAATCGTTTCATCTATAGCATTGTGAAAACCGTCAATCCGCAAGGCGGAGTTCAATATGGCCTGACATTTCATATCTCCGACGGAATCAGCGCTGTAGCACTTCAAGGTTTTTTTGAAGAAACCGGGACGACAGGACAAAGGGAGAACTTGACACTTCAGACCTTGTTGAACGAAGGTAGGCTCAAAATGGGTCCGGATGGTCCTGAAGACTGGTTCGAAGACCCATATGATTCTGGTTTCAAGCGTGGAATACCTATGAATCTTTCCGAGAAAGAGAGCATAGATGGACTCTTCCCTTCACATCCGATATCTGAGTGCAGACGATTCATCAAGTCCATCCTGGAACAGAATTAAGCAACACGCCCGGGCAAATCTTCCTCCACTGCGCCTCACGGCTCCATTCCCTCAGAATTGCCCCAATGGGCAGAAAGGTATCAGCCGGCTTCCTTCCGTCAGCCCGCTGATGCTCCTGTGACGGAAGCCAAGCTTCCGAGCGGATGCGAAAGCCTGTACCCCAATTCATCATTGTCGAAACGCAACCCTCTCCAACTCGCTTCGCTCGAACAACCGAAGCGGTGTCGGTCGGCAGTCAGTTGTTCCGCTGTGCTCCACAACCGCCAGCCCACCGACCCTTCTGATTCCGCTCCAGTCGGGCAAGACTGCGGACATCCTCCGCTACCGCTCCGGAAATCCACAGACTTGCTTTCCGACTTCCGCATTCCGTGCCTTCATTGAAGATGTGCGCCACCCAAAGGCGGTCTGCTGCGGAGACTGAAGTCCGCAAGCGGCCGTCAGACTCCTTGCACGGCCAAAAGTCTCCTCTCTGTCGGCTACGCCGCCAAGAAGAGACACGGCGGCTTCCGCCGCCGGATTACTGAAGAATAGGTGTCGAGACTTCCGTCTTTCTCCGAAAGCCAGAAGACTCGACCTTTCCTTGCCCCACCGCCCCACAGGGGCCATAATCCGGCCCGCTCCGTTCGTGCCGGTGCGAGTCAAGTGCCTCTTAATCCGTGAGTTAACATAATCTGAGCCTCAGTTGTGTAAGCATTTTGCTCCGCAAAATGTTACACAACCCAGATTGATGTTAACTAACTCCGTGGGTGTGGGTTCTACCGTTGGGTGCTTCGTAGCCCGCGAGCCGGAGGCGGCTGGCGACGGCGTGCTTCCTTCAGGGGCTAACGCGCTCCAAGCCCGTCAGGAAGCACGGGACTTCCGGCGAGAAGTGCGAGGGGGGGGTGTCACTTGTCAGAAGGTAAGTGCGTAAAGGACGGTCTGTCTCTCATCAGATGGCCGGAAGTCCTAAAAGGTCGCCAGCCTTAGCAGCGAAGCTGCGGGCCTGCGGAGTGAGTTCTTCAAGCCTTCGGGCAAGCCCTCGACTTCAAGAAACTCCCTCCTCCGGCAAGGTAAGGCGCAATGCGCCTTGAGTTATGCCGGGCCTGGATGCTCCAGGGACTTCGGTGCGTCCGTTGCGGCTGCGAGTTCTACGCAGAGTCTGCCGAGCCCTAACGGTCTCGTCATCCTTGCCTGCTCCGACCTCTCCGCCTACACTACATCACCCAAGTCCCTTCCGCCGGCCCGCCCTCACGTGCGAAGATAGTTGTCATTCTGCTTTCATTCGTGGTTTCGTGCCAGAGCCGGAAGAACCTTTTTCCCTCGCCCGAACCTCGTTCCGTCCGGCTCCTGACGCGCCTGTCGGCTTGTCTGCTCAACTTTTCCGTCCAACTGCCGTCACGGCTCTCGCCGTCACGACAGCCGACCGAAAAAGTTCGAGCGGTGGGTTGAACGCACGATTTAGTTTTATCTTATTTAGCGACGTCCTCTCCCGCGCGAAGGGTGTGCCATTATATAAAAATCTGCAACAGGGGGCAGCGGACGGCTTCCGCCGCCGCTGCTATCTTGCACCTGAGTTTCGTTTCTTATATTGCGTCCACGCTCCGAGCTTGCTTTGAGATAGGTCTGACATTAAGACTTGTAACCGCCCAGAGACACTTCAATATGCCGAGGTTTTATCCGAATACACGCTTCAGCGACTGCTGGGCTTCCTTTGGGAACGTCACGTTCTATCATCGTGACGGGATTTGCTATTTCCGCTCGAAAGCCTATCCGGAGTTCGCCGGTACTGCGGAGCAGCTGGAGAATCTGGAGCTGCACAGAAGGGCGTTGCGTGCCTGGCAGGGACTGGAACATCAGGTTCAGGAGGAGTGGAGGAACAATGCCCGATGTGTCGCCGCCCACAGACCGCCGTTCGACAACAGGAACCACATCAGCGGGTACAATCTGTTCGTATCCGCCTATCACGGCTTCGCTCAGCTGGGAAATGAACACGTGCCGAAGCCTCGGGAGTTCGTCCCCTTCCCTGTTTTCAGTCTGGATTGCATCGGATGCTCCGGGCTTGGCGGGAGTGACATCACGTTGAGATTCCGCCTTACGCTTTGCGGGACGGAGAAGTTCTCCAGATACCGGGTTCTCTGCAAGGTTCAGCTCGCAGAACCGGGATACGGCAGAAATCCTGGCAAGATGAGGAACTTCCTCTCCCCTTCCGTCCCGTCCGCTGCGATATCGGAAATCTCCCTGTCTGTCAAAGACTGCCAGGGCATATGGGGACTTTCATTCGACACATACCAGCTGCATCTGCGCTACATCCTTCTGGACTCCGTCACCGGCTACAGGTCGCAATATCACAGCTTGAGCACTCTGGTGAAACTATAGGCCGAACGTTTTGCTGATGTCGGCAAGACATTGACTTATTGTCATTTTTCATCAGATTGGAACATTTTTTTGAAAAAAGTGTTGCGGATATCGAAATTATAGCGATATTTGTAATGCTCATCTGATGGCAGAAGGAGTTTCGGGACTCGCATGACTTGGATTCATCGCGAGCCCTGTTGTTTTATAGCACCTCCGGCAATCTCTTCTTCATTTTCTTTTTCATCATCTTCTCGGCGTAAGGCTCGTTCAGATAATAGGCAGTGAGAAGCCGGAAATGTTTCTGAGCGCGTCTGTCAAAGACTATGACATATTTCTCCGCCTTGTCATAAATGTATGTATGTTTCACATCTATACGCTTCTTCCCGTCCCATTCTATGATGGTGAAAACAGTCAGGTTTTCAGGAGTATGCTCGTGAACATGATGGTTTATCCAATGCAGCCTGACGGAACGCTGGATGTCGAACTCCCTTTTGGGCGGTAAAGGATTTCCGGACTCGTCCGTCTGTTCGAACTCACGGGTCGTCAGATGGATGAATGACATATCCATCTCCAGCTGGCCGTCCTCCGCCTTGATGGGATGAACCGGTATCCCCCGGAACTTGAAATCCGGATTGTCCTCAATGTCCCTTACATATATCCGCTTCAGCGATGCCTTCATCTCCTTCAATGACCCGACCAGTTCCAGCAGTTCGGGATACTTTTTCAGCAAATTCAACGGCATAGCTACTTGAGTCTGATAAAGAACAGGTTGAACTTTTCCTCATCCTTGTAGGTCGAGCGGACTAGATCCATATTCGAGTATCTCTTGACAAGCTCTACAATCCCCCTCTTGTACTCGGAATTTCCGGGGAGGTTTCCGGACTCCACCCTGAGATTGTAGTTTATAGCGCCCATCAGCACATCGGCAAGCTGGATGAACTGGCTCTCGTGCGACCTCATAAACTGGAAATTGCGGACGTTCGAGCTATGTCTGATATAATCCTTGAGTTTCCGGAGTCTCAGATGGCTGCAAGTGTCCTTGATGTCGAAGTACATATTGTACACATTCTCGGCATCGGAGGTCGGATAATGGAGAAGTTGGTAGTACATTCTGAAATAGAAGTCATTGAAAGTGTATCCGGGTCTGGATTCGTCAATCTCTGACTTCCTGACAACTATCGCGCGGAACTTCAGGTTCGAGCGGAAGAAATATTCCACGAGCTCGGAATACATCGGCTCAGTCTTGCGGTTGATGTTCGACCATTTCATTTCCCCGTCAAACCCGTATTTGTCCTTGATGTCGTTTATGGCGAGTTTGGCTTCCTTCGTCAGCGGATAGGGGACGCAGACATATCCCAGAAGCATATAAGGGCAGCCGTCATTGGGTAGATGTGTGCTCTCGTCACAATAGATGTTGAATGTCTTCTCCATACAGTCATGTATAACGTTGCCAAATTTACGAATAATCTTCCATACTCCCATTGGAGTGTCACCGAATTCCGGCAAGACAACGCATAGCGCGGCAGGTAAAACCATTTCTGCTTCAGCACGTTGTCCTTTATATATCTTCGCTCTCAGAATTACTGCCACAAGTATTTGAGAGATGAAAGTTCTGCCATCAATTGCATTCAACGGCTTCTCGGGTTCGGCCGGAGACGTGACCGCAAAGGCCACCAAGACCGGCACGGTTCTAACCGTCCGTCCGTTCCCGAGCAAAGTCACTTCTTCCGCCCAGAAGACGAAGAGGAACAGCCTCTCCGCCGTTTCCCGCGCATACAGGAATCTGAGCGATGACCAGATGGCCGGATGGGCTGACCTCGCCGAGCATATGAAGGGCATCTCCACTTTCGGAGAGGCGGCGAAGATGACGGCGCACAACGCATTCGTGCGCATCAACACCAACCGTGCCCTCGCCGGGATGCCGGCTCTTTCGACAGCCCCTGTCTACACCTCCGATGTTCCGGAAGTGGACTATGACGATTTCTGGGTCACTCCGGAGAAGATTATATTCGTCGGTCTCAATCAGCCGTCGGAGCATCACCGCCTGGTGATGAAGATGTCGAGAACTGAAAGCACGGGTGTTTCCTCGGGCTGGGGCAACACCGTGATAGTCGCTCCGGCGTTCTCCCCCGACTGGGGAGACGCGGACATTACCGAGAGTTATCTTTCCACGATAGGTTTTCTTCCAGTGACGGGACAGAAATATTTCCTATCGTTCTGGTGGATGGACACGGAGACCGGGTTCACGGGAGAGTCTATGGC
>CAVKYA010000112.1:0-7648 GCA_963660255.1 Bacteroidaceae bacterium
CATCCAAGGTCTTGAAGAACGTCACCATCGGCATCGGGGCACGCATCCAGAACTCAAACGCATAGGCTCTGGTGGTCTCCTGTGGATTCACTTCTTTCATACTTTCGCTTATTGTTATAAATATGCACTTTAGGCTAACTATTCACTTAAGGCTTGCAAACCATAAGCGCATAGATCCTTTTGTTATGAATATGTCCGCAAAAGTAGCGGAATCCCTTGATGGAGGATAGAACAAAAGGAACATTATACCGGATTCGAGAACAAGTCCGAGTTTACGCTTGTCGTTTTCAGTAACGTGGTCGGTGTCAGTCCGCTGAATCTCCTGAACTCCCTGATGAAATGAGACTGGTCGGAATACCCGCAGGCGTATGCTATCTGTCCCAGCCCTGATTCTCCAGACCGCATCAGAGCCAAAGCCCTTTGGAAACGGACGATCCTTGCATATTCCTTGGGATTGATGCCGACCTGCGAACGGAAAGACCTCTCGAACTGCTTTTTGCCAAGGCAGGCTATGGCGGCAAGGTCGGAGATAGGCGTTTGCGGGACTGTGAATAGTTGATTGACAGCCGCTTTGATTCTTGGTGTCCGGTAATCGGTCAGACTTACGATGCGCGACAATAACCAATTGTCTATTAACTTGATGCAGTCGATGTCATCCACGCATTCGGATATCCGTTCATCGATTTTCCGCAATCCGGTGTTATCTATGTCGTACCCCGAAACTTCCTGATTGTAGAAAAGCGATGCGGGAATATTCAGTAATGGACTAAGCCCGTATGGCTTGAAAACCACCACGATCATCTCCGTCTCGCCAGTGGCGCTCAGATGCGACGGAAAGTTGACCTGTCCGCTGATGGTCATCCTGCTTTGAAAAGAGTCCAATTCGGGAATATACAATGGCCTGCGCTTATGGAATATGATCTGAGGGCATCCTGTCGGGAACGTCAGCGCGCTTACCGCCCGGTCGCTCCTGAACACCCAGTAGAACCTGACATATTCCCTTAACGCCTCGTGAGGCCTGTAGAATGTGAATCCCTCCTGAATCATAGCCTTGTTGTCTTCAATTCCGTTTTTTTATGTCCGCCAAAGTTCTTTCGTGTGTGAATATGCTGTTTTGACGCACACCTCACCTTTGCTCCTCTGCTCGGTGCGCCAGAACCTGGATTACGCTCCCGAAGACCATCTCTTCCTTAGCCTCGTGCGTAATAATCTGTATTACACGCACGAAACGGCCACTTCCCTTTGGATGTCCCCAAAACGGTTCTCCGAAATTTTTCGTAAAGGTAGTGAATATTCCTTTGCCTTCACCCAGAATGCTTTTTTATGAATATCTTACGAAACGCCTTCAGCCCAATGTTGTCTGGAAGTGCCTGCGTTTTGTCTTCGGCTGAAAAACTTGCGTTTGGAACAATGACTTTTTCAGGAGAAACCCTGTCTCGACTGTCTCAGCGGCATCTGTATATGAAAGTGTTTTGTAAAATTCAATTTGGAACACGTCGCAGATTTCTTTTGCCTGATGTTGCCAATCCGGAGAGTAGTCCTCAAATCGGCGTGAATAAATGAACGGGAAGTGGAATCCTCTAAAGTGTCAACCATTCTCAGTGAAGGTCAGCGGTCTCTGAGCCTGTAGAAGTGACCGGGAGAGAGTGTAAAGTTTTTTTACAGTGAGTGTAAAGAAATTTTACACTTTTTGATTTACTTTATTTGAGTAATATGTTGAATGGTAAATGCTTATGTGTTTTGGCACGGAAGTGGTTCGCTGGTTTTCCGTGTTCGGGAAACTTGCTGTTTTTGAACGTGTACCACACGGGCGGAGGCTGAAAGGTTCCCGATGGAAAGTAAGGATGACAAAGCATCGGAAAAGTGAAAATAAAAAAATAACAAGTGAGATGAGCATATTCAGAAAAAGAAAAATGGGAACACCGCTTTCAGGGGTGCTGAACATTCTGGGGATGACAGTGGCGTTCGCGGCGCTGTACATCATTATGGTGCAGGTGCACCACGATCTGACCTATAACAAAGAGATCAAGGACGCTGACCGGATTTACTGCGTCTCGCTGCCGGACTGGTACTCGGAAGGAAAGTATATGGTTTGGCTGAACAGGCCGCCGTTTGAGCAGATGCTCACATCGGTTTTTGAGATTGAGGCTGGAGGAACCGGCTATCTGGGCGGGCAGAAGATAGAAACCATTGTCGGAGACGGCAAGAACCCGACTCTATCCGATCCAAGTGTCTCTATTAAGTTGTCTTCGATGAACAAAGGAACGCTTGATGCCTTTGGATTCGAGCTTGCGGAAGGCTCGTGGGATAACTATGTCGGAGTCTGGGACTATGCTTTCAGCGAATCCGCGGCGAAGAAATATGGCGTTGGAGTGGGCGGACACATAATGATAAGAGATTGGCAGTCCGGAACTTATCACGATGCGAATGTCGTGGCGATCTACAAGGATATGCCGATGAACTCGGACCTTTCCAGTTTTGAGGCTATGTGCCCGATCGGAGACCAGTCCATTGACAGCTGGAGCGAATGGAGCTACCCTTATTACTTCAAGGCCAAGGAAGGAGTATCCAAGGATGATCTTGAGGCCGCCACGCGCAAGGTTATGGAGGACTTGATTGGAGGCGATTCCGACGCCAGCGACGAGGAAAAGGCCGAGTCCATCAAACGTACAAGAATCCATCTGATCCCTCTGACCGAGACTTATTTTGATCAGACGATAGCTAACCGCAACGGTGCCTACGGCAACAAGTCCACGACTTACACATTGCTGGCCGTCGCCCTTTTGGTCATCATCATCGCCTTCATCAACTTCGTGAATTTCTTCTTCGCCCTTGTTCCGGTGCGTGTGCACTCGGTCAACACCAGAAAGGTTCTCGGCGCTTCAAGGGCAAGCCTGATCCTGGACTGCGTGATGGAGGCTGTCTCGTTGATAGTCATCTCGTTGGCTCTGGCGGCTGCTGTCGTGATGCTCTTCCAGACATCCACGGCGGCGAACCTCATCACCTGCTCCACAGCGTTCGGAGCGAATATGTCCGTGGGCATATTCACAATCATTCTCGGACTTTTCTTCGCTGTGGTGGCGAGTCTTTATCCTGCTTTCTACATCACCTCGTTCTCGCCGGCGCTCGCCCTCAAGGGATCGTTCGCGTCAAGTTCCAAAGGACGTGTTTTCAGGTACTTGCTTGTAGGTTTGCAGTTCCTGATCTCCATCTCGCTGATCATCTGCGCCACGTTCGTGGGACTTCAGAGAAAATATATGCTCAGCCACGATATGGGCTTTGACCGTGAGGAACTCATCACCGCCAACGTGAACCGTACTGTCGGCAAATCCGCCGAGGCCTTGCGCTCCAAACTGATGGAAGACCCTCAGATCAAGGACATCACTTGGGCTGACGGAGACCTTGTGCAGCCGAGCCGTATGGGCTGGGGCAGAATGTACAAGGGTGAGCAGATCTCCTTCCAGTGCTACCCTGTCGCTTGGAATTTCCTGCAGTTTATGGGTATCCCTGTTGTCGAAGGCAGGGACTTCACCCAGGCCGACGAGCAGAGCGAGAACGGAGTGTTCATATTCAATGAGACCGCGAAGAACAAGTTCGGCTTCACATTGGAGGAAAAAATGCCGGGTCACATGGATGATGGAGACGCTGAGGTCGCCGGTTTCTGCCGTGACTTCAATTTCACCTCATTGAAGAACGAGGTGTCGCCTTTGGCTCTGTACATCTTCGGAAAACATCCTTGGAGACCTCTCACAACTCTTCTTGTGCGCACCGAGAAGAACTCCGACATTCCTGCCATTATGAGGAAAATCGCCACCACGGTTTCGGAAATAGACCCGACCGTCAATCCGGATGACGTTGATGTCCAGCTCTTTGACAAGAAACTTCAGGGCCAGTACCAGACGGAGACCAACTTCTCCCGCCTGATCACCCTCTTCACCCTGCTCGCGATCATCATCTCGCTGATGGGAGTCTTCGGACTCGTGATGTTCGAGACTGAATACCGCCGCAAGGAGATCGGCGTAAGGCGCGTGAACGGAGCCACGATAGGGGAGATCCTGAAGATGTTCAACATCGAGTTCGCGAGGATCGTGCTGGTCTGCTTCGTCATAGCGGTGCCGTTGACCTGGTGGATTGTCAACCGCTACCTCTCCGGGTTTGCCTACAGGGTGCCGATCTACATCTGGGTGTTCGCCTTGGCGCTTGTCGCCGTGCTGCTCATCACCGCCTTGGTTGTCACCGGCCGTTGCTATCGGGCCGCCACTGAGAACCCAAGCATCACCTTGAAGAAGGAATAATTTCGGAAGAATCAACATATTAGAAAAATATTTCTCTATGAATATAAAGGAGCGGCTCGCTATTTGCGGGTCGTTCCCTTTTGTTAACCGGCGGGATGTACCCGGTTTGTGATCAGGCATATTCCCGTCAAATTCAACCACATAATTTATGAAACGTTCAGCATTACTAATCGCCGTCACAATGGCCGCAGCGACATTGATGGCATCGTTCCAGAACACTTATGCTTGCACGGGCATCACCCTCAAAGCCAAGGACGGAAGCACTGTCGTGGCCCGCACGATCGAGTGGGCCGCCTCCGACAATGACTGCCGCTGGGTTGTCGTCCCCAGAGGCCACACCTGGAAATCCTTCATCCCCGGCGGCGGGACAGGCAGATCCTTTACCAATGAATATGGCTACGTGGGCGTGGCCGTGGTCCAGGACGAGCTGATGATGGAGGGAATGAACGAGAAAGGCCTCTCCGCCGGCCTCTTCTATTTCCCTGACTATGGAAAGTATGAGGAATATTCAGAATCGAATTTCGAGACGAATATCTCTGATTTCCAGCTTGTTTCCTACATCCTTGGGCGTTGTGCCACTGTCGATGAGGTCAAGGCCGAGATCGCGAAGGTGCATATTCACGGATTCGACCCTCGCTCTTCGACGGTGCATTGGAGGTTCGCCGAGCCTTCGGGCCGACAGATCGTGTTGGAAATCATTGACGGAAAGTGCGTTTTCTATGAGAACACCCTCGGCGTGCTGACCAACTCTCCGTCGTTCGACTGGCAGCTCACCAATCTCAACAACTACGTCAACCTGCTGCCGGGGCGCACCGAACCTCACACGCTCGGGAATATGTCCCTGTCCTCTTTCGGAGGAGGCAGTGCGATGCTTGGTCTGCCGGGGGACTTCACGCCACCTTCAAGGTTTGTCCGCGCGGCCTTCTTCCAGAACACCGCACCAATGAAGCCGAACGCCGAGGGATCCGTGTTCACGGCCTTCCATATTCTTGGATCTATGGAGATTCCGATCGGGGCGCAGTTTGCGGAGGGTCAGGAGCCGGCTGACATTCCGAGCGCCACGCAGTGCACTTGTGTCACGGATATGTCAGGTCTAAGGTTCTACTACCGCTCGATGTATGATGGTGGAATCAGATGCATTGACTTAAAGGAGATTAACTTTAAGAAAGTCGGTTTGAGATCCGAGCCGCTCATTCCTGCCAAGAAAGAATTTGTCCATTATGTCAAATTTTAATAATTAAAATTGCGAATATGTCGTTTCGGGCACGCTTTTCGCACTTGGGATATTCGTTTGTTGATTTTAAATATTCATTAATACTATGATTTCAGAGAAACTTGTCAAGGCTTTCAACGATCAGGTTGTCGCTGAGCTTTGGTCTTCGAATCTTTATCTTCAGATGGCCTTCTACCTTAAGAAGGAAGGATGGAACGGTTCCGCGAATTGGATGTTCAAGCAGGCTGACGAGGAGAAGGAGCACGCCCTCAAACTCGCTGACTATGCCATCAAGCGTGGCGGTGAGATCAAGGTCGGAATGATTGATGTCGTTCCGGACGGCTGGGGATCGCTTCAGGATGTGTTCGAGCACGTCTATGAGCACGATCTCCACGTTTCCAAGTTGATTGACGACCTTGCCAGTGTGGCCGAGGCGGAGAACGACAAGGCGACCAGAGAGTTCCTGAACTGGTTTATCCGCGAGCAGGTCGAGGAGGAAGATTCCGCGCTTGAGATCGTGGAGAGGCTCAAGAAGGCCGGCGAGACCGGTGCGTTCTTCGTTGACGCGGAGCTTGCGAAGAGATAGTTATTTTTACGATGAAAACTTCAAAAAGGGGCTGGCCGGGATTCCGGTCGGCTCCTTTTTTTTGCATTTTTAGGCTAAAATGGATAAATTTGTAGGATTAAAATGTTACAATAGTAAAGAGAGAAATATTTATGTCACGTTTTCTTGATCCGCCCAAGGCGGCTAAACCATTGGCAGAGGATAAGGTGGACAAAACCTACAAGGCAATGCGCACCAAGGTCTTTCTGGGTGCGTTTTTCGGCTATGCGGCTTACTATCTCGTCCGTAAGAACCTTTCTTTGGCAGCTCCGGATATGATCCACGACGGGATCATCGACGCTGGCAAGGCCGGACTTGCGATGTCCGCGGTCTCCATCGCCTACGCCTTCTCGAAGTTCATTATGGGAAGTGTGTCCGACAGGTCTGACGCAAGGAAATTCCTTTGTGTCGGCCTTGTGCTTTCGGCTCTCACAATGATCCTCACAGGTGTGATCCCTTTCGGAACGAACACAGCGGTGAACACCGCCATCATATTCACATTTATGCTGATAGTAGGTTGGCTGAGCGGTTTCGGCTGGCCTCCTTGCGGCAGAATTATGGCTCATTGGTTCAGCCAGAACGAACGAAGCTTCAAGATGAGCGTGTGGAATGTCTCGCACACAATCGGCAGTTTCTCGCTTGGCTTCCTCGCCATCGCCGGAGTGATGATCTTTGACGCTTTTGGCAGTACTCAGAGCTGGAGGGGAGACTTTGTGTTCCCGGCTGTCATCGCCATCCTGATCGCGGTGTTCTGCTGGTGGGCCATCCGCGACACGCCTGAATCCTGCGGCCTACCTTCCGTTCAGGATTGGAGAAAGGACTGGTCCGGCATCAAGTCCAAGGGCTCCGCTGACGAGAAACTTCCGTTCAAGACCCTGTTCGTGGACTATGTGTTCAAGAACAAGTTGCTGTGGATCGTCGCCATCTCCAACGTGGCTGTCTATATGGTCCGCTACGGAATCGGTGACTGGGCTCCGACCTATCTTCAGGAAAAGGAGATAATGACCGCTGCCGAGAGCAAGATCGCATTCTCCGTGCACAACATTGTCGGTGCCGTCGGCACACTTGCCTGCGGTTGGGCCACGTCCAAGATATTCAAAGGCCGCTGCGCTCCGATGAATGTGATTTGTATGTTCTTCTGCCTGCTTGGTGTGCTTCTCTATTGGATGGTCGGCTCCGGCATCATCTCCGCCGCTCCGGCCTTGCAGAAGACTTTGATTTACATCGCTTTGTGCCTTATCGGCTTCTTCATCTACGGCCCTGTGGCCCTGACCGGAGTCCAGGCCTTGAACCTCGTGCCTAAGAACGCCGCCGGAACCGCCGCCGGATTCGTGGGCCTGTTCGGCTACCTTCTCGGTGACGCTGTCTGCTCCAAGATCCTCGTCGGTGGAATCGCCGTCGGCAGTTCCTGGGACACCGCGATGCTCTCCGTGGCCATCGGCGCCCTCATCGGAGTGTTCCTCTGCGCTCTCTTGATCAAGAGCGAGAGGAATCTGGCTAAATCCAACGCTTAGGATTTTGCTAAACTTGACGTTT
>CAVKYA010000113.1:0-7646 GCA_963660255.1 Bacteroidaceae bacterium
AGGAGATATTCCTTGCTCAGAGCCTTTTGCACGGCATCCTTGGTGGCATCGGTGTAGTAGTTGTCCTTGCCGTAAGCCCTTTTCGCGATGATGTTGAGCAGGGACAGGCTCTCGCCGTAGGCTCCTTGGTAGTATTTCAGCTCGGCTGCCATCATCACGGCCTGGGCGTATCGGTAATATATCATATCCGCGTCCTTGACCATACTTCCGGAACTCAGGTCTCCGATGTATTTGTTCGGCCAGGTCAGCACGCCTCCGTTCACGGATTCGTCCTGACCGTATCTGCCCTCGCCAAGGTTGGCGCTGACCCTGCGGTCTCCGTTGTTGTCACGGCTGCTTTTGAGTTCGGCGAGGAAGCCGTCACCGTAGTCAAGCCATTGCGTGCTGGCAACAGGGACAGGATTGCACTGGAACTCTTTCTTGACTCCCGGAGGAGAGAACGTGAAGTAACCGGCATAGCCGCCTGTGAGCTGGTAGGCCTGGTCGTTCATAAGCGAGAAGATGACCTCGGCGCTGTTCTTGTTGCCGCTGCCTCTTCCGTCAAAGATCTTTGAATAGTCGGACATAAGCCTGGAGTCACCGCTTTTCACACCGATTGCGTCAATGGCTTCCTGAGCCATTGTCAAGTACTTGTCCCCGCCTTTCTCAACGCTGTACATCCACAATGCGTATTCGGCCTTGAGCATATTCACAGCGTCTTTAGTCGCGAGATATTTATTGGTTCCAAGGTAGGACTCGTTCTCCACGGCGACACGGATGTCGTTTTCGATTAGGGCGTATGCCTCGGCCTTAGGAGAGCGCACAGGGTAGGTCTCTTTCTGGGCGACAGCCTCGATAGGTGAGGTGTTCAGAGGAATATCCCCCCAGAGACGCACGGCCCAGAAGTAGCAGTAGGCGCGGGCGAACGATGCCTGCCCGATTGCCCAGGCCCTGTCGGAATCCTTCATCTCGATGGACTCGGAAGGCGCGTATTTCAGCACGGCGTTAGCCTGATCGATGGCGTTGTACAATTTTGTCCAGCGGCAGGACGCCGAGGATGAAGTCATATTGTTCTCGATGACATCCTTTGCCATATAGACTTTGTTGAGATGGCTGTAGCCCCACATATACGGGCCGACACGCAGCTCGCCCCAATGAAGCATCGACACGTCATCCTGGACGAAATTCTCCCGGATGTCCGCATAGATGGCGTTGGTGGATGTGGTCACGTGGACGCTCGTCTTCCACATATTGCTGGCCGTCAGCTTGTTGTCCTGAACGATGTCCAGCGGGTTGTCGCAGGAGGCAAGGACGCAGCAGGTGAGTATTAATGAATATATTGTATTCTTCATAATGAGCGGTTTATCAGAAGACAAATTTAAGACTGAATATGACCTTCCTTGCGTTAGGCATCAGGTTGCCTGTGGCGCTGGAGCTGTTGTTGTTTGTGGACATAGCCGTGTACATATCGGCCGAGTTATCGGAACTGATCCCGCTTTCAGGGCTGATGGCTCCGGTCACTCCGGTGAAATAGTAGAGCGTGTTTCCGGAGACTCCCACGGTCACTTTCTGCATCTTCAGCGGCTCGATCCATTTCTTCGGCAGATCATAGAAAAGGGACACGTCCCTGACGCACAGGTAGTCAGCCCTTTCGGTCATAAAACTGGAGTTGCCGCGCCAGTTCCTGTTGCCCCAGTCCGTGTCGTTCGGAGTGTAACGGGCATACTTTGCGTTAGGGTTGTCAGGAGTCCAGCAGTCATAGACGATGTCTCCAAGCATAGAGTTGCAGTCTCCCATCGTGTTCTTGATCAGTTGGGTCTTCTGTCCGTTGATGATGGAGTGACCGATGGCATAGTCAAGATAGATGTTGAATGTCAGGCCTTTCCAACGGATGGTGTTGTTGATTCCACCGACAGAGTGAGGCACGACGTTGCCGAGGTAGAACATATCCTCGGAGTTGATGATCTCGTTGCCTTTCTCATCAACCGCGGATCCTTTCCTGTTGCACCATTCGTAGTCGCCTATGTCCTTTCTTCCGGTGATCCTTTTTCCGTCACCTACACGGAATCCTTTAGACTCTGCGTCGTACAAGGCGTTGTCGGCTTCCTCCTGGGTCTTGATGATGTGGCTTACCTTGTAGCCGTAGATCCTTCCGAGTGGCTCTCCGACGGCTGTTCCGCCGAAACGGTAGCCGCTTTCCGACATCGTGTAGCCTCCGATTCTCCATCCTTTCTCTCCGGTGACGTGTCCGTCCTCGTCAACGACGTCGTACATATATTCGTCAGGAAGGGACAGAACCTTGTTTTTGGAGAACGCATAGGTGAAGTCGGTGCTCCAGGAGAAGTTCCTTGTGCTGATGTTCTCGGAGTGAAGCTCGACCTCGAAGCCGTAGAAGCGGGCGCTTCCGACATTGGCCATCACACTGCTGTACGGACTGGTGTCCGGAAGGGTGATGCTGAACAGCATATCGGATGTCACCTTATTATAATAGTCGAAGATGAACCTTACCCTGTCGTTGAGGAATGACAGGTCGATACCGGCATCAAGCTGTGTGGTTGTCTCCCATTTCATTGAGGAGTTCTGCATCTTGGACGGAGTCATTGTCGGCAACTGGCCGTAGCTGCCGGATGTGAACGCCCCGTAGGTGTCGTACAGACCGATGCCGTTGTTTCCGGTCTGGCCGTAGGAAGCCCTGAGCTTGAACGTGTTGACTGTCTGTTTGAGATTGTTCCAGAACGGTTCCTCGGAGATCAGCCAGGCGGCGGAGGCGGCAGGGAAGAAGCCCCAGCGGTGTCCGCTCGCGAATTTGGACGAGCCGTCGGCCCTTATCGATCCGGAGACGATGTACCTCTGCTTGAAGTCGTAGCCGACACGTGCGAAACCGGACATCATCGCCTGATGCTCGTCCCTGTTCGTGGCCTCGAAGTTGGTCCCTGACTGGAGGACTGGAACGTCATCGGACACAGAGCCGCTGGATTTGGCCTGAAGGTAGGAGTAGGCCTGCCTCATATATTCATAGCCGACAGTGGAACTTACGTGATGGATATTCCTGAATGTTCTGTTGAACGCGAAGTGCGCCGTGAAAGTGTCCCTTGTGGTGGAGGTTCTGGTCTGGGTCATCGGGCGGCTTGAAGTGACGCTGTTGATGATTCCGTCACGCTCTCCGTAGGTGTAGTAGCTGCCTTCGTAGTGCTGCTCGAACCTGTTGTACAGGGCGTTGAACACAAGGTCGTCGAAAAGGGTCCATTTAAGGTTGAACGCTCCGGACTGCCTGGAGGTGGAGTTCTGCCTCTTGTAGAACCTCTCGTACCAAGCCGGGCTGTGCGCGTTCTTGTTGGTCGAGACAAGCTGGTTCCATTCCCCGTCCAGATTCTTCTCCATCGCGGTCGGAGCGGCGATGAGACCACGGCCGATGCACTGGTAGTAATTGTCCACAGGAATATGCTTCCTCTGCCTTGACATATCGAATGTCGCTCCCGCCTCAAGCCTGTCGGTGATCTTGAAACTGGTGTTTCCGTGCATTGTGAACACATTGTAGTCGCTGGAGGACACGATTCCGTCATCTCCCATATAGCTTGCCGAAGCCGAATATCTTACCCGATCGGAAGAACCATTCACGCCGACATATTCCTTGTGCCAAAGGGCGGTGGAGAACCATTGGCTCTGCCAGTCATTGTCTTGGAATATGATGACTTTGGTTGGATCCACCGGATCCGCCATCCAGGAATATCCGTCCGGAACGACTCCGCCCCAGTCCAGATACCTTGTTGAATATATGGACTTGCTGCTGGTGTTGCCGGTTCCATAGGCGTTCGGTCCGGAGAGCAACGTATTGGCCGGATGCTCCTTGTCATTGGCCAGAGCCTCCGCGATCGCCGGTCTGATGTAATTCAGATAGTCTCTGGAGTTAAGGATGTTCCATTTGGTCGAAGGGCTTTGGAAACCGACCTGGGTGTCCACAGTCAGTTGTATTCCATTCCCTGCCGATCCTTTTTTCGTGGTCACGAGGATCACACCGTTCGAGGCTCTCGCTCCGTAGATGCCGGCCGAGGCAGCGTCTTTCAGCACCTCGATGGACTCGATGTCATTAGTGTTTATTCCGTTCATATCCTCGCGGAGGGCTCCGTCAACGATGTAGATCGGGTCATTGGACATTGTGATGGAGGAACCGCCTCTGATCATAAACCTCGGAGTCTCTCCGGACAGGGCATTGCTGGTGGACACCCGCAGTCCCGGGATCTTTCCCTTGAGCGCGTCTCCGACTGTCGAAGCCGGAATGTCCGTCAGCTTGCCACCGTCCAGTTTCGAGATAGAGGAAGTCAATGTCTTTCTGGACTGTGTGCCGTAGCCGATGACGAGAATCTCGTCAAGAAGCTGCGTGTCCTCCTCAAGGATGACCTTTATCGGGGAAAAATCCAGAACCGTGATCTCCTTCTCCCTGTACCCGAGAGATGAGACAAGAATATGCTCGTTCACGGCAAGTGTGATGGAGAATGAGCCATCCTCCGAGGTGACCGTTCCGTTGTTGGTGCTCTTGGCGATCACCGCCGCGCCGGGCACCGGGTTGCCTTGGCTGTCATAGACCTTTCCGGTGAGAGTCCCGTTTCTCTGTGCGAAGAGGCTGACGGAACTGACAATCAGGAATATGACCGATGTTATTAATATGCGTGTTTTATACATAACCAGTGGGTTTTATCTGTCGCCGAACGCTGACAGGCCATCAACATACGTCTTGAGTTTCTCAGGGTGGTCGGAAGAGACGTAATCGACACAGTGTCGGATGGCCCAGTCAACTATTTCGTAGTCGTTCACGATCCAGAGGGTGACCTCCATTCCGAGATCGTGGGCTCTCTTGACGTAGTCCGGGTGGTTCATCAGACCGTTCATATCGTAGGAGATCGCATCGTAGCCCTTTAAATGGCAATATTCAGGACTCTTCACGAACACACCGCTGTCAAGGAACAGGACTTTGGCCTTAGGATCGATCCTGTGGATTTCCTGCACCATCCAGTCACTGAATGTGGTGTATTCAATCTGTTCCTCCATATTCATCTCTTTTACGGCCGCCATAACTTGTTCCACCGCTGCTGTCTCGCGGGCTTTGGAGGACTGCTTCTTGATCTCGCAGATCAGCTTGGTCTCGGGATGCTCCTTCGCCTTGCTGAAATATTCCTCAATGGTAGGCATCTTGGAGCCGCCTGGAAGGGTGACCGCGCGAGCCTCCTTGTAGGTGATGGTCTGTATGTTCTTGTTCAGCCCGGGCACATTCGTACCGTGGAACACGATGATCTTGTTGTCCGAGGTCAGTTGGACATCGAACTCCGCGGCGTAGATTCCGAGTGACTGGCAATATTCCAGAGCCGGGATCGTGTTCTCATAGTACGGAGTCTCGGGAACATCAGGAGTGTTGAACCTTACCCCTCTGTGTCCCACGACCTTGATCTGGGCGTTCAGTGCCGCGGCGCTCAGGAGAGCGACCGCAGCCAGTGACACTATTCTTTTCATATTCAGAGATTGTCAAAAGTGAAACTCTCCCAAGGAAGCTGCGCGTCCTTGCCACGGTCAAGCACATCGGCGACGTGGCAAAGCATCGGGAATCGGCTCAGATCGACCTCGCCTTTCTCCGCACGCTTGGAGATGGCCGCAAAGACTCTACGGGACACCACAAGGCTTTCCAGGGTGACACCGGAGAGGATCTCAAGCGCCTCTTCGTACGTTTTGCCTTCGCCAAGCAGGATGCCGATCTTTCTGGTTCTTCCTCCATAGACGGTCACGTAAAGGTCGCCGATTCCGATGTTCTCGCAGTCACGGCTGGCTCCCTGAAGCTCAAGAAGGTAGCGCATTTCCTTGACGGCCTGATAAAAGGCTCCTGCCTGGCTGTTGTAGTGCAGTCCATCGTTCATCGTCCTGTTTACCAGTCCGATAGTCATCGCGACGGCCAGAGCGTAGCCGTTCTTGAGGGCCACCGCGCTTTCCAATCCCTCAACATCGTTGGTCAGGGAAATATGATAATAATCAGTGGCCATCGCCGCTTTCATCATCCTGAGCGTTTCCGGCTGCTTGCCGCAGAACGCCACCTCGGTCTGGTCGTGCGCCACAAGCTCGTAACTTGTGCAAGGACCTCCGATGGCGCAGATCTGCCTGTCGATGCCTTTCTTGGCAAGCTCACGCTTCCAGTACTCAGGGTAGGAGATCAACGCCCCGTCCTCAAGGTTGATCAATCCCTTGGTGACAGACAGCACAGGAACCGAAGGATCGAGTTCCGCAAGGACATTCTCAAGGAACCAGTCCACACCGAACGAGCTGACTCCGCCGATGACGAAGTCGCAGCCTTTCACGGCCTCTTTCCATTCCTCGAATTGGAAATATTCAACGCCTTCCGGGAACGGTACGTTGAATTTGAGGTGCTTGCCTGTAGATTTGCAGGCATCGATGATTTCCTTGTCCAACGGTGTTCCGACAAGTCTTACGGTGTTCCCGTTCTCTCTGGCCGGGAAAGCGAGGGCGGAGCCCATCATTCCGGCTCCGATGATTGTGATTGTTTTTGCCATTTTTTATGTATCCAGTTTTTAGTAAAATTATCATTATGTTCATCGCAAAAGTAAATAGTTTTTATGGCAAATAAAATAGGCGGAAAATAATTTTCATTTGTTAAAAATATTTTTCATATTTGTTTCGTAATGAAAATGCGCTATGAACAAGGTTGAGGAAAGGCAAAAGAAAATCAAGGATATTCTCGGCGTGGTGGAATCCATAAGCACCGAGGATTTGGCTGAACGTATGAATGTCACGGGAGCGACCATCAGAAAAGACCTCCGTGATATGGAGGGACGTTATGAGATCATCCGCAACAGAGGGCGTGTCTCATTGGCCAGAAAGCTGATTGTGGACAGGGACATCAGTGAGAAAATTTTCATAAACGCCGACAAAAAAAATATTATCGGAAAGGCGGCGGCTTCCCTGATAACCCCGGGGGACTCGATTATGATGACATCCGGTTCGACGATCGACGCGTTCGCGCACCATCTGGAGGCCAACGGAACCCTTAATGTCGTCACTCCTTCGGTCAAAGTCGCCACGATGATGGCTTGTAAGGAAGGGGTGTCGGTAGTGATTCTGGGTGGAAGCATCATCCGCAATTCGATGTCCACCAGGGACAGTTATTGCCTGGAGGGGCTGAAGAACATCAATTGCTCCAAACTTTTTTTCAGTTGTGACGGGCTGGATTTCGGGAGCGGGGTCATCACAGCCTTTTTGGACGAGGCTAGGCTTACCCAGGAGATGGCAGGCCACGCCAAGAGCATCGTCCTGTTGGCCGATTCCAGCAAGTTCGGCAAGACCGGATTCGGCAAGATCTGTGAACTCAAGGACATAGACATCCTTATTACCGATGAAGGATTTCCAGAGTCAGTACGCCACAAGATAGAGGAACTTGGGGTGCACGTGATGATAGCTCAGGAGAATATGGAATAAAAGAAAGGCTGGCCATTCACGGTCAGCCTTTTTAGTAGGTAATTTTACTTACACCAGCGATCAAACCAGTCGAAGTAGCTGCGGTGCCAGAAGAGGGCGTTCTGCGGCTGGAGAATCCAGTGGTTCTCTTCCGGGAACACGATTAGCTTGGACGGAACTCCCATCATCTGGGCGGTGTTGAAGGCGGCCATTCC